>CAJAHZ010000001.1 GCA_903939665.1 uncultured Pseudomonadota bacterium
GAAGCGGGACTGACCCTCGCAGAAATCGCCGTATTTTCTGGCGACACCGTCCGCCAGGACGAAGAAGGCTTCATCTACTTTGTCGGACGGCGTGACGAAATGATCAAGACCTCGGGCTACCGCGTCAGCCCGACCGAGATAGAAGAAGCGCTTTACGCCACCCGACTGGTGGGCGAATGCGTTGCCTTTGGCGTCGAGCACGCCGCGCTTGGCCAAGTCATCCACGTGATTGCCACACCCGCGCCGGGCACGCCACCAGACGATGCCGCACTCATCGCCGAATGCCGAGCGCGCCTGCCCGCGTATATGGTGCCCGCGCAGGTCACATTTCAGGCAGCACCACTGCCACGCAACCCCAACGGGAAACTGGAGCGCCGCGCCAAATGATAA
Source organism: uncultured Pseudomonadota bacterium (assembly GCA_903939665.1). Classification (GTDB taxonomy): domain Bacteria; phylum Pseudomonadota; class Gammaproteobacteria; order Burkholderiales; family Rhodocyclaceae; genus CAJBIL01. Next base: position 391 of record CAJAHZ010000001.1, read on the forward strand.
GATCATCGACCTGACCGCCAACAGACTCGCCACTCTTCATGCACCGCTTTTTACGAAAATTCCTGCAGACAATGCTCTTCCTGTCGGTATGCAGCGCGCTTGCCTTGTGGGCGACCGTAGCTGCCACCCACCTCGCCCCGAGCGAAATTCTCGCCTATGCAGGCGGCGTACTAAGCGGGCAGAAGCGCCTCGATGGCGACCGCACCCCCAGCGAGCTCATCCGTCACCTGCAAAAACGCCTGCAAGGCCACAACAGACTTGAAGCAGCCCTGCTGCCTACGCTGCTTCATCTTCAATCGACCACCGAACGTACCCCCGGCAATGGCCCACTCCCCACGCTGGGCAAAGGCCAGCAAACCCGTCCCGCAGGAAAAAACAACGCACCACCGAGCATGCTGGCTGCAAGCCCTGAAGAGTTGCTGCAAGCACTCAAAACACTGCAAGCCGGCCAAACGCTTGAAATTCTGCCCGGCACCTACCGCTTGCGCGGCACAGTTACCACCCGCAACGCCGGCAGCCCGCAAGCACCCATCATCGTAAGAGCGGCCAAACCGGGTAACGTGATTATTGAGTTTGAAACCACCGAAGGTTTTCAGGTTCACCACCCCTACTGGATTTTTGAAAACCTGCTCATCCGTGGCGTCTGCAAGCACGACGAGACTTGTGAACACGCCTTTCATGTTGTCGGCAAGGCGCATCACACCACCATCCGCAATAACCACATCGAAAACTTCAATGCCCATCTCAAGATCAACGGCAACGGCGCGGGCGACTGGCCGGATGACGGGCTTCTCGAATACAACACCCTGACCAATACCCGCCGCCGCGAAACTCACCTGCCGACCACTCCTTTCGACCTGGTCGGCGCCAGTCGCTGGCTTGTTGCCGACAACATCGTCAGCAACTTCGTCAAAGGCCACGGCGACCAGATCTCCTACGGCATCTTCATGAAAGGTGCCGGCAGCAATGGTCGAATCGAGCGCAACCTTGTTATCTGTACGCCACAAGACATCTCTCAACCAGGCATGCGCGTTGGCATCTCATTTGGCAGTGGCGGCACAGGCAAAGCCTACTGCCGCGACAACGGGCAATGCGAGGCAGAACATTTTGGCGGCATCGCCAGCAACAACATCGTCGCCCATTGCAATGACTTTGGCATCGATGTAAACCACTCGAAGAACATCACCATTGCCAACAATACCCTGATCAATACCAGCGGCATCGATGTGCGGCGCGGCCCGGCGTCCGCCAGGATCTACGGCAATCTGCTCGAAGGCCGCATCCGCGCGCGGGATGGCGCCCAGCTCAAGCTGGAAATGAACGAGATCGCCAAGCTGCAAGACATATTCGAAGCACCCGACGCCCTCAATCTCAACTGGCGTACCCCACCCGAAACCATCGCCTCAACACCACTCGTTACCCACGACTTCTGCAATCGCCCGCGCGCCGATGCCACCCTGCCCGGCGCCTTCAGCGAGGCAGTTCCCTGCCCGTTGCCAGACAATCACTGATGAACATACAACACGCTCAGCCACTGTTTCCGACCCATGAAGGAGAGCTTCTGGTCGGCAACAACCGAATCAGCGCCCTGGCAGCGCAGATCGGCAGCACGCCGTTTTACGCCTACGACAAAGCACTAATCACTCAGCGCGTTGAAGACCTGCGCAAAGCACTGCCCAGTGCCATCAAGCTGCATTACGCCATCAAGGCGAATCCGTTCCCGCCAGTCATACAACACCTGAGCACACTCGTCGATGGGCTGGATGTCGCCTCCGGTGGCGAACTCACGCTTGCCTTGACCGCCACAAACAAACCCATCAGCTTCGCCGGCCCGGGAAAACGGCGGGAAGAACTTGAGCACGCCGTCAACGCCGGCATACTGCTCAATGTTGAATCATTTCGGGAACTACGCGAACTCGCTGACATCCGCCAGAAAACAGGCAAAGCCGCACGCATCGCCATCCGCATCAATCCCAATTTCGAGCTCAAGACAGCCGGCATGAAGATGAGCGGCGGCGCAAAGCCTTTCGGTGTTGACGCCGAACAAGTGCCGGAAATGCTCGCCGAAGTCGCCACGCTGGGCCTGAGATTCGAGGGCTTTCACCTCTATGCCGGCTCACAGAACCTGAAGTCCAGCGCCATTGCTGAAGCACAACGCGAGTCCTACGCCCTGATCTGCAGGCTCGCCGAGGCAGCCCCAAACTTGCCACGCTCGATCAACCTGGGCGGCGGCTTCGGCATTCCCTACTTCCCCGGTGAGCAACGCCTGGATTTAACAAACATCAGCGAATGCTTGGAAAGCATTTGCGCAGACGCCGCCCAACGCTTCCCCGGCGCTGAAATCCAGCTGGAACTGGGGCGTTACCTGGTTGGCGAAGCAGGCATCTATGTCACCCGCGTCATCGACAAAAAGATTTCCCGAGGCCATACCTTCCTGGTCACCGACGGCGGCCTCAA
>CAJAHZ010000002.1 GCA_903939665.1 uncultured Pseudomonadota bacterium
ATCGTGCGCAACAATCCAGTCGGTTCCCGGCCGACCAATGGCTTCAGCCGACGTGTAGCCGAACATCTCCTCGGCGCGCCGGTTTTGTTCCAGGCAGATGCCCTCCTCGGAGAAGAAAATCGCCTCGAATGCCGCCTCGCTCAAGCCGCGGTACTTCTCCCGGCTCTCCTCAAGAGACGCCTGAATCTGTTTTTGCTCGTCAAGATCAACAAGGACAAGCGCATCGCCGGACGCCTTCATCATGCCCCTCTGCCCTCTGGCGAAAGTGGCAGGCCGCCGCTCAGCGTCTTTCTCGCCGCCGCGAAATCGAAGCGCTGCACCTGCCCCAGCGCTTGCTGCAGATGCGGCGCCCAGGGCGTGTCCTTCAATGCCTCCAGGCAGCGGGCAAGCGCAGTCGCGCAGCCGCCGTCACTGGCGTCAAGCATCCGAAGCAGTTGCGTTACGGCTTCGGGCGTCGATTCGGCCAGCAACTCGGGCAGACCGTCCACCAAGTCCGGCGCGTCCTGCCGAACGCCGACCCGGGCCCGGATCTGCTCGCCCGTTTGCGCAAGCACCTGCGCCATCCTGTCGAGCCGGCCGCTGACCGGCTCGCCGTTCTTCAAGGCCGCCTCAAGCCCGCTGGCGATCAGATGCAGGTCGTCCATGCCGAGCATGCCGACACGCCCCTTGAAGGCGTGAATAAGCTGCCGCGCCGCTTCGTCATGGCTGGCAGCCAGTGTTTCGCGGATCTGCACGACAGTTGCCGGGCCTTCTTCAGCAATCCCCATGAGCCAGTGCCGGTAACGCGCTTGATTGCCGCCAAGACGTGCAAGTCCGGCGGCAGTATCAACGCCTTTGAGGGAAGGGAAGGAAAGCGAAGCACCGACGGGGTCGCTGATGAATGAATCAGGCAATTCAGCGGACGACAGGCGTTTGGCTTCAGGCATCCAGCGGGCCAGCGTGCGATAGAAACCGGCGTTGTCAAAAGGCTTGCCGATGTGGTCGTTCATTCCGGCACGAGCGCTGGCTTCCTTTTCATGCGTCATCGTATGCGCCGTCATGGCGATGATCGGCAGCGCGGCGAAACCGGCCCGGCTGCGCAACTCGTGCGCTGCGACGAGACCGTCCATGACCGGCATCTGGATATCCATGAGGACCAGATCAAAAGCCTGCGGCCCGCTGGCTTCAAGAATATCAAGCGCTTCCTGACCGTTGCCGGCCATGCGTGCAGCAATGCCAACCAGCTTGAGCAGCGCTTCGACGATTTCACGATTGAGCGGCTGATCATCGACAACGAGGACGCGCGCATCGCGGTAGCGCAATTTTTCCTCCGCCCCCGGCGGGCTGGCCGCCACGATATCGGTGGCATCACCCGGTGCGAAACACAGGCTGGCGCGGAAGATGCTCCCCTGCCCTGGCACACTGCTGACGCCGATTTCACCGCCCATCATTTCGACCAGCTTCCGGCACAGGGCGAGCCCGAGGCCGGTGCCGCCATGCTTGCGGCTCATGCTGGCATCGGCCTGGGCAAATGGCTTGAACAACTGCGCCATTTCCGCCTCGCTCATGCCGAGGCCAGTATCTTCAACCTCGATCATCAGGCAAACGTGCGAGGCATCACGCGACTGCAACCCGACGCGGATGACGACCTGACCGGCCGCAGTAAATTTGACCGCATTGCTCAACAGATTGATCAGCACCTGTTCGACCCGCAACGCGTCACCGACCAGCGCATCGGGTACCGCGTCGTCGATCTGCTCGATCAGTTTCAGGCCCTTTTCCGCGGCCTTGTAGGAGATCAATGAATTGCAGCGATGCACGACGCCGCGCAGGCTGAAAGTCAGCGCTTCGAACTCCATGCGACCGGCAACGATTTTGGAGAGATCAAGCAGATCATTGATCAGGCTGGCGAGCGTCTTGCCGGCGCCGATCACCTTGTCGAGCTGGTCCTGTTGCTGTATCTCGGTACTTGACCGCCGGGCCAGGCTCGACAGGCCGATCACGGCGTTGAGCGGGGTGCGCAGCTCGTGGCTGACATTGGCGAGAAAGGCATCCTTGGCCTGGTCGGCGATCTTGGCAAGGTCCAGCGCGGCGCTCAGGTCTGCGGTGCGCTCCACGACCTTCGCTTCAAGTTCCGCCTGCGCCTGTTCCAGACGCTGTTCATATCGCTTGCGTTCAGAGATATCAAGCACGGCAAAAACCACGCCCTGATCGACGTTGCCGGGCGTCAGCGGCGAGATGGTGAGCAGGATGCTGACTACATCGCCGCCCCGTCTGCGCCAGCAGGTTTCGACGGTACAAATCCCATGGGCGGCTATCTGCTCGTCGCGTATTTTCCCAACCCGATCGGCCTCGGCACTGTTCTCGTAAAGAGTGGCCGTCGACTGGCCGATCGCTTCGTCGCGAGTGCAGTCGAGCAGCCTGCACAAGGCATCGTTGGCTTCCGTAATCACCCGGTCAACAGAAACACCAATGCCGACCGGCGCCGTGCCGAGGATGACCGACAGTTTGCGTTCGCGGTCAAGCACCGTCCGGTCCCGCGCCTGCACTTCGCTGGCCATCTGGTCGATGGCGCGCGCCAGCGACGACACTTCATCGCTGCCGTTTTGCAGGCTGCGCCGGCTGTAATCGCCTCCCGCCAGGGCCTCCGCCGTTTTCTCCAGACGGGCCAGCCGGGCCGTCACCAGGCGATTGATCAGGAAACCGAGAACGAAAAACAGCACGCCGTAGCCCGCCAGGTTCAGCAGCATCTCGTTGCGCCAGATCGCCCACGCCTGGGCCTCCAGGCGGGCCATCGGAATCTTGATGCTGAGCACGCCGCGCAGGTCGCCGAGCTTGTAACCATAGGCTTCGCTGTAGGTGTCGCGAATCGTGGCGGGCGCTGCTGCGCGATCGCCGTGGCAGATCAGGCAATAGGCTTCGATGTAGAGCGGCGAGGTGAAGTGAAAATAGGCTTTTCCGTCGGCGGCGACCAGTTCGGCAAGCCGTTGTTCGGCTTTGGGGTTGGCGCGAAACCAGTCCATCGCCGCCAGTTCGCTGGCATCGGCCTTGTTGTCCGGGTTGCGCGGCCGGTCGGAAACAGCATTGAAATAAAGCCCGCTATCCGCCCAGTTGGGAAAATCCTTGGCGATCCGCGACAGCGAATGGGCGGGCAGAAAGCCGACCGTTTTTTCATTGACCGGCAGACCGCTGGCGAGAAACTGGCGGTGATAAACGCGGCGCGTCGCCATCAGGATGCCGCGGACGTTCTCCGCATCATCAAGCAGTTCCGCCGCAATGTTGGCCTTAATTTCGTGATAGCGGACAACGGAAGTAATCCCGAGAAGAACGAGCAGGACCAGCGCGGTTGCCAGCCAGATTTTGCCTTGAATCTTCATCGGCCCGTCTCCGGTGTGCGCATTGACTGCTGCGTCTCATGAGAATGCGATAGCTCACCTGCCAGTATCTGCCTTGCCGCGAGAAAATCAAAGTTTTGCGCATGGCTGAGCGCCTGCTGCAAACGTGGCGCCCAGGGGCTGTCTTTCAGCTCTTCCAGGCAACGGGCAATCGCGGCCGCACTGCCGCCGTCGCCGCCGTCGAGCATCACGATCAGCTGTGCCACCGCCTCGGGCAGCGGCCCCTGCGGCAGGTCATCGGGGGCGCCAGACGCGGCTGGCTGCGCCGGCTCGCCAAGCGCGCCGTTGATTTCATGGCGCGTCTGTTCGATGTGTTGTTCGAGCTTGTTGAGCCAGCCTTCAACCGGGCTGCCTTGCTTGAGGGCGGCTTCGAGCGCGCTGGCGATGCGGTGCAGTTCGTTCATGCCGAGCATGCCGAC
>CAJAHZ010000003.1 GCA_903939665.1 uncultured Pseudomonadota bacterium
AAGCAGATCGACGACATGGTGGAAGACGGCACGCTGTCCGGCGGCATGCTGCCGAAGATCGGCTCGGCGCTCGACGCGGCGCGCAACGGCGTGAAGAGCGTGCACATCATCGACGGGCGTGTTGAACATGCGCTGCTGCTGGAGATTTTGACCGACCACGGCGTCGGCACGATGATCAAGAGCCACTGATGACGGGCCGAGTGCGGGCCGGGCAAAAAACATGGTTGTTTGATCTTGACAACACGCTACACAACGCCAGTCCGCACATTTTCCCGCACATCAACCGTTCGATGACGGCGTACATCGTCGAACACCTGCGTGTCGACGAAGCCGAAGCCACACAGATCCGGCAGCATTACTGGCAACGCTACGGCGCCACGCTGCTTGGCCTGATGCGCCATCATGGCACCGACCCGAATCATTTTCTCTGGCACACGCACCAGTTCCCCGATCTCAAACGCATGGTGGTTTTCGAGCGCGGGCTGAAGGCGATGCTGCGCCGCCTGCCGGGAAGAAAAATCGTTTTCTCCAACGCGCCGCTGCATTACACCGAGGCGGTGCTCGGACTGACCGGCATCACCGGCTGCTTTGACGCCGTCTATTCGGTCGAACGCCTGCGCTTTCAGCCCAAGCCGGCGCCCGGCGGCTTCCGCCATCTGCTGCGCGCCGAGCATCTCGATCCGCGCAACTGCATCATGGTCGAGGACACGCTGCCCAATCTGGTGACCGCCAAACGCCTTGGCATGAAGACCGTGTGGGTGAGCGCCAGCACACGCCAGCCACCCTGTGTAGACGTGCGTCTGGCTTCGGTTCTCGACTTGCCGCAACGCCTCGGACGACTATAATCAGTGCTTCCACAAGGAAAAAATGGGAGACGCAGACATGGCAAAGCCAGGCGAACGCAAATTGCAAATTCTGCAAACACTGGCCGCGATGCTGGAGAACCCGAAGGGCGAGAAAATAACCACCGCCGCGCTCGCCGCCCGGCTCGACTGTTCGGAGGCCGCCCTCTACCGACACTTCGCGAGCAAGGCGCAAATGTTCGAGGGTTTGATCGAGTTCATCGAAACCAGCCTGTTCAGCGTGATCAATCAGATTTCCGCAGAAGAAGCGCAGGGCATGCAACAGGTCGAACACATTCTTGCGCTGCTGCTGCGCTTTGCCCAGCGCAATCGCGGCATGACCAAGGTGCTGCTCGGCGATGCCCTGGTCAATGAAAACGAACGCCTGCAGGCGCGCATCAACCAGTTGCTCGACCGCGTTGAAGCGGCGCTGAAGCTGGCGCTGCGCGTTGCCGCAACGCAGGAGCAACTGGCCGCCGACGCCGACTTCAGCGGGCTGGCCAACCTGCTGCTCTGTTACGCCATCGGTCGCTGGCAGCAATATGCGAAGAGCGGCTTTGCCCGCGAACCGCTGGCCAACTGGCCGCAGCAATGGCCAATGCTCCATGCCGCCTGCCTGAGCCAGAGCCCGGCCGACACGGTCGCGCCTTAACGCCACTGAACGCCAACTCAGCCATGAGCAACCCGGCCTCTCTTGAGCAACAACTTGTCGAATACAAGGCGATGCTCGATAACGCCGGGGTTGCCGTGGTGTTCACGCGTGACCGTCTGACCTATCGCTGCAATCCGTTCGCCGAAGAACTCTTCGGCTGGCCCGCCGGAACCCTGGTCGGCCAGCCGGGCAGCGTTTTCTTCCCAGGGCCCGAGGCTTACGCAACGCTGGGCGAGCGCGCGGGGCCAATTTTGGCGGACGGGCGTTTGCTGGACGTCGAAATTGAGGTGGCACGGCGCGATGGCAGCACCTTCATCGCTCACATGATCGCCCGCGCCGTCGACCCTGCCGCCCTGAACTCGGGCACCGTCTGGATCATGCGTGACATTACGCAGCAAGTCGGCGCACGCGATGCCAACGCGCGACTGCTGCGCGAGCAGCAGCTGATTTTCGAGCGTGCTCAGATCGGCATTATTTTTCTCCGAGATCGCGTCATTCAACGCTGCAATCCAGCTTTCGAGAAAATGTTCAACTACCCGCCGGGGCTGCTTGTCGGGCAATCGACACAAGTCTGTTTCGCCAGCGAATCGGCATGGCTTGAAGCCGGCGAACTGGTGCATGCCGCAATTGCCGCATCCGGCAGGTTCGTCGGCGAGTTCGAGTACAGGCGGCGCGACGGCGAGCCGATCTGGTGCCATGTTTCAGGCAACCTGCTCAACCCGGAAAGCCCTGACGAAGGCTATGTGTGGCTCTACGACGACATTACCGCCCGCCGCGCAACCGAAGCCGCGCTGGTGCAAAGCCATCAGGAGCAGCAACTGATTTTCGACAATGCCATGATCGGCGTTTCCTACGTGCGCAACCGGGTGATCCTGCGCTGCAATAGTCGCCTTGAGGAAATCTTCGGTTTCCCGCTGGGCGGGCTGGTCGGAAAATCGTCGCGTACACTGTTCGCCAGCCAGAAAGAATGGGAAGAAACCGGCCAGCGCATCTATAGTGAAAAACAAGACCAGGATCGTTTCTCCGGCGAGATCCGCTATCGACGACAGGATGGAACGCCCATCTGGGTGAACGCCAGCGGTCGCTTGGTCGAACAGGACGGCGAGCAGATCTGGATCTGGACATATGAGGACAATACCGCGCGCCACCTCGCCGAAGAGGCGCTACGGCTCAGCCATACCGTGCTGGAACAACGCGTCGCCGAACGCACCGCCGAACTGTCGCAGCAACTGCATTTCCTGCAACAACTGATTGAAGCGATTCCCGGGCCGATTTTCTACAAGGATACCCAAGCCCGCTATCTGGGTTGCAACAGCGCCTTCGCCAATTTCATCGGCATCGCTACCGATGATCTGATCGGAAAATCGCCGTACGACATCGCGCCGGGGGAACTGGCCAGAAAATACATGGCGGCCGACCAGGTACTGCTCGACAAGCCGGGTTCGCAAATCTACGAAAGCCCCGTTCGCTATGCCGACGGCGTGATGCGTGAAGTCGTTTTTCACAAGGCGACTTTCACGCAACCTGATGGCACGGTGGGCGGACTGGTCGGTTTCATGCTCGACATCACCGAACGCAAGCGAATGGAAGAGCGCTTGCAGCAGGCCGCGACGGCCTTCGACAGCAGCGCCGAGGGCATCACCGTCACGGCACCCGACGGAACCATCATTGCCATCAACCGCGCTTTTACCGAAATCACCGGCTACAGCGAAAACGAGGTAATCGGCCGCAATTCGAGCCTGCTGCAGTCCGGGCGGCAGAGCAAGGACTTCTATCGCGAGATGTGGGCCGCGATCGGCCAGAACGGTCGCTGGCAGGGCGAAGTCTGGAACAAGTGCAAAAACGGACGCATCTTTCCGGAATGGCTGACCATCAGCGCCGTCAAGGATACGGCAGGCAAGCTCACCCACTATGTCGGGGTTTTTTCCGATATCACGGCCATCAAGACAGCCTATGAGCAACTCGATCATCTGGCGCACCACGACACCCTGACCGGTCTGCCCAACCGCTTGCTGCTGGAAGACCGGTTGCATGTGGCGTTGCAACGCGCCCGCCGCGAACAAGCGGGACTCGCCGTGCTGTTCGTCGACCTCGATCGCTTCAAGACGATCAATGACAGTCTCGGGCATCACGTTGGCGACCGCGTGCTGTGTGAAGTGTCCGGGCGCTTCAAACAGATCATCCGCGAGTCGGACACCGTCGCCCGCCTGGGCGGCGACGAGTTTCTCATCCTTCTTGAGGGCTTTGACGATCCCGCGGCGGCGTCCAATGTCGCCGAAAAAATTCTCCAGAACCTGCGCGAAATCGCCGTCTCGCTTGAACAGGAGTTTTTTGTCGGAGCCAGTATCGGCATCAGCCTCTTCCCGCAGGACGGAGAGGACTCGGCGACCCTGATCAAACACGCGGACGTTGCCATGTACCGGGCAAAGGAGCGCGGTCGCAATACCTACGAGTTCTTCACCCAGGAACTGACTGACTTCTCGCTGGACCGTTTCCAGATGGAGACCGACCTGCGGCGCGCCATCGAGCGCGACGAACTCCGGGTCTACCTGCAGCCGCAGTTTTCGCTAAAAACAGGCAGGCTGATCGGCGCCGAAGCGCTGGTGCGCTGGCGTCACCCCGAGCAGGGCCTGATCCTGCCCGGAAAATTCATCGCCCTGGCCGAAGAATCCGGGCTGATCGTGGCGATCGGCGAATGGGTGCAGCATACGGCCTGCCAGTACTGGGCCGAGTGGGCGAAAGACGGCCTCAAACCGGGCATCCTCTCGATCAACGTTTCCGGCGTCGAGTTCCGCCGTGGCCGCATTCAGGAAACCGTGCGCAAGGTGCTCGACGCGACCGGCCTGTCGCCCACGCTGCTGGAACTGGAAATCACCGAAAGCGCCATCATGAGCGAGGCCGAGAGCAGTATCGCGGTGCTCAACGAACTGCGCGCGATGGGGATCAGCCTGGCGATTGACGACTTCGGCACGGGTTACTCATCGCTGGCCTACCTGAAACGTCTGCCACTCGACAAGCTGAAGGTGGACCAGAGCTTTGTGCGCGGCCTGCCGGACGATTCAGATGACTGCGCCATCGCCCGCGCCGTCATCGCCCTCGGCCACAGCCTGCAGTTGATGATCATCGCGGAAGGCGTTGAAACACAGGAACAGAGCGAATTCCTGACACGCGAAGGCTGCGATGAAATGCAGGGCTACCTGCGCGGCAAACCCATGCCGATCGACGAATTCAGACAGACTTTCCTAAGCCGCTGATTTCCCGGCGACCCTGTCAAGGGCAATTTGCTGCACTGCAAAAAATAACTGCCAAGCCAATCAAAATCCGTGTAAAATCCGCCGCTTAGCCTGAACAGAACTCTGGCGCGCTGGCTTCAGACCAGTTCGTTCTGTCGTCGTTCCGGCATTCCAGAACACGCGGGCCGTGCCGTTCAGGCCTTCAACCGGATTTTTGCATGCGCTCAGCGCCGTCAAGACTGGCATTCATCGACGCACTGAAAGCCATCGGCTCTCAGTTGATCGTCCTGCACCATCTCGCTTTTTACGGCCCGATGTCGGATGTCGCACACGACCTCGCCCCGGCGATCATTTCCTGGCTGAGCCAGGATGCCCGCATCGCGGTGCAGATTTTTCTCGTAATCGGCGGGTTTCTCGCGGCCAAGGCACTGGCCCCGCACGGAAAGCTGCTGGCCGGAAATCCCTTGGCCCTGCTCTACAGCCGTTACTTCAAACTCGCCGTGCCTTATGTCGCCGCGCTGATTTTCGCCATCATGTGCAGCACACTGGCCGGCCAGCTGATGGACCACGATTCGATCCCGGCAGCGCCCAGCCTGCCGCAACTCGCCGCCCATGCGCTGCTGCTGCAGAACCTGTTCGGACTTGACGCGCTCTCCGCCGGCGTCTGGTACATCGCCATCGACTTCCAGCTTTTCACACTGCTGCTCGGTACGCTCTGGCTGGCACGCCGTGTCGGCACCCGCATCAACGGCACGCGCATAGTCGGCGTCCTCTTCGTTACCCTGCTCGCCGGCGCCTCGCTGTTTTTCTTCAACCGCGATTCGGCTTGGGACGATTGGGCACTGTATTTTTTTGGCTCGTACGCACTCGGCGTGCTGGCTTACTGGAC
>CAJAHZ010000004.1 GCA_903939665.1 uncultured Pseudomonadota bacterium
CAGACGATGATCGAAATGGGACGCGCCCGAAAGCAGCTCCATCTGGCAGCGGCAGACCTTTCGGGGGTGCGCACCCTGCTCAAGGCGCTGAAACGCGGCGAGGCGGTCGGCATGCTGCCGGATCAGGCACCGAAGGTCGGAGAAGGGCGCTGGCTCAACTTCTTTGCCCGCCCGGCGTATACGATGACGCTGGCGGCGCGGCTGACCGAAAGCGGTGCAGCAGCGATCATGGTCTGGGCAGAACGGCTACCGGCCGGCGCCGGCTACCATTTTCACCTACAAGCACCAACGCAACCGTTCAACGGCACGACCGAAGAACGCGCGCAGCAGATCAATCACGAAATCGAGCATCTTATCCGGCAGTGCCCCGAGCAGTATCTGTGGGGGTATAACCGCTACAAGCGCCCCAAGGGCGCCGAGCCACCCCCGTTGAAGGACGCGCTGCCGCCTGCATGAAGCATTCAAACCTTATCCTGCTTTTGTCAGGCCATTCCGGCTTGGAAGAAATCTGATGCAGCTCGCTTTCTGCCTATACAAATATTTTCCATTCGGCGGACTGCAGCGTGATTTCTTGCGTATCGCGCAGGCTTGTCAGGCACGCGGGCACGCCATCCGGGTCTATGCGCTTGAATGGCGCGGTGAGATTCCCGAAGGATTTGAAGTCGTCCGCGTTCCGGTCAGGGCGCTGACCAATCAGCGGCGCTATGCGAAGTTCTCCCACTGGGTCGGGCGCGACCTTGCCAGCCACCCTGCTGACCGGGTGGTCGGTTTCAACAAGATGCCCGGCCTCGACGTGTATTTCGCAGCCGACCCCTGTTTCGAGGACAAGGCGCGCACGCTGCGCAACCCGCTGTACCGCTTTTCGGCGCGCTACCGGCATTTTGCGGCCTACGAGCGAGCGGTGTTCGCGCCCGACAGTCAGACCGAAATCCTGATGATTTCCGAACTGCAGCAGCCGCTTTTCATCAAGCATTACGCGACGCCGGTACAGCGCTTTCATCTGCTGCCGCCGGGCATTTCGCCCGATCGCCGGGCACCCGCCAATGCGGTGGAGATTCGTGCCGGGTTTCGCCGCGAATTCGGGCTGGCGGAGAATGATCTTCTTTTGTTGCAAATCGGTTCAGGCTTCAAGACCAAGGGGCTAGACCGCAGCCTGCAGGCGCTGGCCGGGCTGCCCGAGCCTCTGCGGGCACGAACACGGCTGATCGCGATTGGCGATGATGCCCCCAGGGATTTCCAGGTGCAGGCACGCCGGTTAGGGCTTGCCGACCGCGTCAGCATCCTGCGCGGACGCAGCGACATCCCGCGTTTCCTGCTCGGCGCCGACCTTTTGCTGCACCCTGCGTATAACGAGAACACCGGCACCGTGCTGCTTGAGGCAGTTGTTTCCGGGCTTCCGGTACTGGCGTCGGCGGTCTGCGGCTATGCTCACTTCATAACCGAAGCCGGGGCCGGACGGCTCGTTAGCGAACCATTTGAGCAAGCGGCAATGAACCGTATCCTCTGCGAAATGCTGAGCGATGCCGGAGCGCGCGCTCATTGGCGCAGCAACGCGCTGGCTTTTGCCGAGCACGCGGATATTTACAGTAATGCCGAGCGCGCCGCTGACGTCATCCTGAAGGAGCGCAAATGAGTGCAGCGACGCTTTTTCTCGAGGAGCCATTTCGCTCGCTCTGGTCCGGCAAGGACCCATTTGCCGCGGTCGAGACACTCGAAGGTCAGGTTTTCCGCGAACTGGAGGCGCGCCGCACCCTGCGCACCGAAGTCGCCGGACGAGGCTATTTCGTCAAGATCCACCGCGGCGTAGGATGGGGCGAGATTATCAAAAACATTGTCTCGCTACGCCTGCCGGTGCTCGGGGCACAGAATGAATGGCGGGCGATTCAACGACTGAACAAACTTGGCGTAGAGACCATGCACCCCGTGGCATACGGCGTGCGTGGCGGCAATCCAGCAACGCAGCATTCCTTCATCGTGACCGAAGAGCTGGCGCCGACGATCAGCCTTGAAGACTACTGTCGCGTCTGGCCAACGCAACCACCAGCGCCTCGCTTCAAGCGTGCGCTGATCGAGCGCGTGGCGGCGATGGCCCGCCACATGCATCTGGGCGGGGTCAATCACCGCGACTTCTACATTTGCCATTTTCTGTTGCATCTTGATCCGGTGCCGACGAATGAAATTTTCAGGCTGTCGCTCATCGACCTGCATCGGGCACAACTGCGCGCACAAACGCCGCGCCGCTGGCGCGACAAGGACCTTGCCGGCCTCTATTTTTCAGCGCTCGACATCGGTTTGACGCGCCGGGATTTTCTGCGTTTTCTGCGTGGCTATTTTGCTTGCCCATTGCGTGTTGTTTTGCGCGAGGAGGCTCCTTTGTTGGCCCATCTGGCGAAGGAAGCGAATCGTTTACAGGAAAAATTCTTTCGCAAATACGCGGATCGGGCCCCTGAATGAAGCGCGCATAAAGACTTTCATTCGATGAGCCTCCCTCCCTTAATCACCGCGAGCGACTTGTGTGCTGCCGGGCGCAATCCGGTGGTGCCGTTTCGTATTGTGCTCGCGGATGGCAATGAGCTGACGATGCATCAGTTGCTGCGGATCTTGCCCGGGAAACGCATCGTCGGAAAAGGTGAGCTTGGCGGACGCAATGTGTTGGCAAAGCTTTTTGTCGCTCGTGACAGTGCCCGGCACTGGGCACAGGAAAAATCGGGAATTGAAGCGTTGCACCGGGCCGCTG
>CAJAHZ010000005.1 GCA_903939665.1 uncultured Pseudomonadota bacterium
CGCGCTTGTCACGGTACTGCAAAAGGGACACGCCACCGCTTAGCGCAGCCTCGACTCGTGCCAATAAAAGCGGCGGCGCCAGCCCGTCCGGCGTAATGGCATAAAGACCGCGCAGCAAGGGCCGGACGGACTCAGGCATCCTCGCCCTCGCCCGCAGTCCGCGCCCAGAAAAATCGGTCGGGAATGTATTGCCCCATGCCCAAGCGAAAGCCGGCAGCCAGCGCCTGCCAAGTGTAATCCTGCGCTTCGCGCACGGCGTCGGTCACCGACAAGCCGTGCGCCAGATTGGCAGCAATCGCCGAGGCCAGCGTACAGCCTGACCCGTGATAGCTGCCGGGCAAGCGATCCCAGGCGTCGCTGCAAACCAGCCCGGTCTCGTCATAGAGGCTATTGAGTACCTGCGGCGTATTCTCGTGCGTACCGGTGAGCAGCACGTATTCACAGCCATAGGCGATCAGGCGGCGTGCGCACTCGATGAGCGGCGGATCATCTTCGTCATCCTCATCGGCCAGGCGACGCGCTTCGAGGGTATTCGGCGTCAGCACCGTAGTCTGCGGCAGCAACAATTCACGCAGCGCCGAAATCATGTCTTCATCGGCCAATTGATCGCCGCGCCCGGAAGCCAGCACAGGATCGAAAACCAGAGGGATGTCCGGATAGTCTGAAAGGATCTCGGCGATCACTGCAATGTTTTCGACACTGCCGAGCAAACCAATCTTGAAAGCCGCCACCGGCATGTCTTCAAGCAGCGCGCGCGCCTGGTCATCAACCCAGTCCGAATCAATCGCCAGGATGCTGTCAACGCCGATCGTGTCCTGCACCGTCAGCGCCGTTATCACCGACAGGCCATGACAACCCATTGACGATAGCGTCATCAGATCGGCCTGGATTCCCGCCCCGCCTGATGGATCACTTGCGGCAAAACTGAGCACGATGGGCGGCAGTGTCGATTGTCTGGTTTGATCCATCCTGCGGGGGTTCCGTTAGTCACAAGAGCGCCGGCCAATAGCGTACGCTGGGCAGCAGGAAAGGTGCCTGGCTAGAATTCAAGGCGTCCGGAATTTTACCCGAAAACCCTTCCCTGCCATGCACCTGATATGAGAGAAAGCCTGACGCACCCGACCAGCCATTGCCAGCAGCGCTGATTTATGACAAGGCCAGCCGGAAGCAAAAAAAGAGAATTTTATCGCCAGGCGACGGCAGAAGGTTTCAATCACCCGAAGCCCTCGGGAATGCGCCACAAACAATGAAGATTTTGAAGTGCTCGAAATTTTTGAACATTGCGGTATAGTATGTCCAAAGTAAGATAGTTGCCGTGATCCGGGCCGGCCATAAAATTACAAACCGGGGACACACTGGAGGAAGGAATTGGCTGAAGCTGCAAATCTGCGCGGCGTCAAAGTCATGGTCATTGACGACAGCAATACGATTCGGCGTAGCGCGGAGATATTTCTCGTGCAAGCCGGATGTCAGGTGCTGCTTGCCGAGGACGGCTTCGATGCGCTGGCGAAAATCGCCGACCACCAACCAGAGGTCATCTTCTGCGACATCATGATGCCGCGGCTGGATGGTTACCAAACCTGTGCCCTGATCAAGAAAAACCAGCGCTTTCGCGGTACGCCGGTGATCATGCTGTCATCCAAGGACGGCCTGTTCGATCGGGCGCGCGGTCGCATGGTCGGTTCCGACCAATATCTGACCAAACCATTCACCAAGGACAGCCTGCTGCAAGCGGTCGCAACTTTCGCGCCGCAAGCCGTCTGACCAACATTTAAAAAACGATTCAGGAAGCCACAGACATGCCCATCAAAAAAATTCTTGTCGTCGACGATTCGCCCACTGAACGCCACGTTATGGTCGAACTGCTGACCAAGAACGGCTATCAGGTAATTACCGCGGAAAGCGGTGAAGAAGGTATCGCCAAGGCCAAGGCTGAACTGCCCGATCTGATTTTGATGGATGTCGTAATGCCCGGCCTCAATGGTTACCAGGCGACCCGTACTTTGACGCGCGACGAGGCCACCAAGAATATTCCGGTTATCGTATGCACATCGAAAGGTCAGGAGACCGACAAGATCTGGGGCTTGCGCCAAGGCGCGCATGACTACATGGTCAAGCCGGTCAATGGCGAAGAGTTGCTGGTCAAGATCGCTGCACTCTAACCGGCGCCCAGCCCATGGCCAAGAAGATCAGCCTCCGCGAGTTTCAGGCCCACTTGTCGGCGCGCCTCGCCGGTGCCAGCAGCCAGACTGCGGCCGGCCTTCTCGGCATTCAGGCAGGCGCTGACTACTGGCTGCTTAACCTGTCCGACTCCGGCGAAATTGTCCCGCTGACGCCGCTCACGCACGTCCCGCTGACCAAATCCTGGTTTGCCGGAATTGCCAACATTCGCGGCAACCTGCATTCAGTCGCTGACTTCTCGGGCTTCCAGGGCAAGGATGCGACACCGCACAATGCCAGTTCACGCCTGCTGCTGATTGGCACCCGACACGGCACCAACGCAGCATTGCTGGTCACACGAATGCTTGGCTTGCGCAACGTCGAATCGCTGAGACCTGTCGCGGTAGAGCCGGATGCGCCAGCATGGGCAAGCGAAGCCTATACAGACAACGAAGGACGCCGCTGGAAAAAACTGAACGTCCGCGAGTTGCTCGCCGACGAGGCATTTATGGAGATTGGCGCCTGACCGTCGTGTTCCGGACGCCAACCTTTATGCCAAAACATTACTACGACACCCATCACATCATCAAGACCGTGTAACCGGAGAAGCAATATGGCGTTCAACCTGAAACTGCCGGCTATTTTTTCTGGCAAAAAAGCCCCAACTGACCAGACCATTTCCGCCACGACGGTCATGGATACTGCACAGCCAGGGGCCTCAAGCGCATCGAGAGGATCTTTTCTCGCGCAGTATTCGGTCGCCAAACAACTGCAGTTTCTCGGCGGCAGCGTCTTGCTGATGATGCTGATCATTGCGGTCATGATCTATCGCGACAGCAAGGAATCAACTTACCGCACTGTCTATATTTCTGCCTCGGGTGAAATGCGCATGCTCTCGCAACGACTGGCCAAAGCGTCCAGCCTTGCATTGCAAGGCAACCCGATCGCTTTCAAGCAACTGAAAGATTCCCACGACAGTTTTTCAACCAAACTTGAGCGCCTGGCCAAAGGCGGCGAATTCGACAGCGAAATCGTCCCGCCATCGCCCGACAACGTTCAGCCCCAGTTACTGGCACTGACGCAGGAATGGGAGAAGACCGACAAGAACGCTATTCAGCTGCTTGAGATGGAAACCAACCTGATTTCGCTCGGCAAGGATGTGCGCAAGATCAACGAGAGGAATCCTCAGCTACTTGAACTCTCCGAACAAGTCGCCGCGCTCAAATTGCAGACCGGATCGGGTGTCCGTGAAATCGCAGCGGCCAACCAGTTGGTCATGTTGACGCAACGCGTGGCGAAAAATGCCAGCGCGCTGCTGGTCGGTGACGCCATCGACCCCGAAATTGCCTTCCTCCTCGGCAAAGACACCAACACCTTCCGCGAGCTGATGAACGCGCTATCCAAAGGCAGCGAGGTTTTGCGCATTTCAGCCGCCGGCGATGGCGACACCAAACAAAAACTTTCCGAACTGGAAGTCACCTTCAAGGAATATCAGAGCGCCGTCGGCGGCATTCTCGGCAACATGCAAAAACTGGTGCTCGCCAAGCAGGCCGGCTCGCGTATTTTCCGCGATAGTGAAGAAC
Organism: uncultured Pseudomonadota bacterium; assembly: GCA_903939665.1. GTDB lineage: Bacteria > Pseudomonadota > Gammaproteobacteria > Burkholderiales > Rhodocyclaceae > CAJBIL01. The sequence goes on from CAJAHZ010000005.1 coordinate 3,744, forward strand.
TGCTCGGCGTGACGGACAAACTGGCGCAAAGCTACCAGAGCAGCGCTGGTGAACGCGGCGCGTACGGCCTCGTACTGGGTGCTCTCGTCCTTCTGGCACTCGCTGCCTTGGCGATGATGGCCAAAGCCTACCTTGACGACTCCCGCCGCCAGACCATCGAAGCAGAGCAAAGCCGGCAGGAGACCGAATCGGTGAATCGCCAGAACCAGGACGCCATTTTGCGTCTGATGAACGAACTGGGCGACTTGGCCGACGGCGACCTGACAGTAACCGCGACCGTGTCAGAAGACATCACGGGCGCCATCGCCGACTCGATCAACTACACGATTGAAGAGCTCCGCGTTCTGGTCGGTCGAATCAACGACGCGGCAGGCCGTGTGACACTGGCTACCGAGACCGCCCAACAAACTTCAGCCGAGTTGCTTGCGGCTGCGGAACGCCAGTCAATTGAAATTCAGGATGCCGGTCAGTCCGTCTTGACGATGGCCAGTTCGATGACCCAGGTGTCAAGCGACGCCAACCAGTCCGCCCAGGTGGCGCGTCAATCGCTGGCTGCTGCCGGCAAGGGCACCCTGGCGGTGCAAGACTCGATCAAGGGCATGAATGAAATTCGCGAGCAGATCCAGGAAACATCCAAACGGATCAAGCGTCTCGGCGAATCCTCGCAGGAGATCGGTGAAATCGTGGAACTGATTTCCGACATTACCGAACAGACCAACGTGCTGGCGCTGAACGCAGCCATTCAGGCGGCCTCGGCCGGCGAAGCGGGGCGCGGTTTTACGGTGGTTGCTGAAGAAGTGCAGCGCCTCGCTGAACGTTCCGGTGAAGCAACGAAGCAGATTGCGGCGATTGTGAAAACGATTCAGACCGACACCCAGGACGCCGTTTCGGCCATGGAAGAATCAACGCAGGGTGTGGTTGAAGGAGCCAAGCTCTCCGATGCCGCAGGTCAGGCGCTAGCCGAGATCGGAGACGTTTCCCGGAACCTGGCCGACCTGATTGAAGGCATTTCCAGCGCAACGCAGCAGCAGGCCGACTCAGCAACCGGTGTGGCCAGCAAGATGCAGGACATTTTGCGCGTCACCGAACAAACAACGGCCGGTACGCAGAAGACGGCTGCGGCGGTTGGCGAACTGGCCGGCCTGGCAACCGAACTCAAGGGTTCGGTTGCAGGCTTCAAGGTTGCGTAAATTCCAGCGCAGAGACCGGAGACACTGCCCCACATGAATGCAGCGATGGAATTCGATGTCGGCCCGCTGACCTGGGTCAAAAGCGAGATCGACCTCGCGCTGGAACGTGCCGATCAGGCGTTACAGCAATATACGGCGGGCGCCGGCGATGGCGCCGGAGACCTCACGCAGATAAAGTTCTGCCGCACCCATCTGCACCAGGTGCAGGGGGCACTCACCATCGTCGGACTCGATGGTGTGACACAGTTTGCCGAGGCGCTTGAATCACTGCTCGAGGCCACCGAACAGAACCGCCGACCCGCCGACGCCGCGTGCGTCGCGCTCGCACAACGCGCACTAGCAGCGATCCGCCACTACCTCGACGACCTGATCAGCGGCCAGCCAAACCAACCCTTGCGCCTGCTCCCGCTTTACCGGGAAGTGCAAACAGCCCGGGGACAGGAACGCATCTCGGCGACCGATCTTTTCTTCCCGGATCTTTCCGTCAAGCCACCGCGCCGCAATAGCGCCGTTCAGACGCTGGACCGCAGCGAATTTCAGCGACTGCTGCGCCAGGAGCGCGCCCGCTTCCAGCGTGGTTTGTTGTCATGGCTACGCCTGCCCGAAGATCGCAGCGGCATCAGCGAAATGCTCAATGCAGTCAAGCGCATCGAAGCAACGCAGGACGCCGCAGCGGCACGCTCCTTCTGGTGGGTCGCCACAGGATTCCTGGCCGCTCTGGCCGAGGGCTCACTGCCCGGTGAAACCGACATCAAGCAACTCTGCGCACGCATCGACCTGCAGATTCGCCGACTTTTTGAAGGCTCAAAGAACGTCGCCGAGCGACTGATGCGCGACGCACTCTATTTTGTCGCCACCGCTGACAGTAGTAGCGGTGCCGTACAGCAAGTCAAGGCCGCCTATCAGTTGCAGGCCGCCATGCCGGACGCCAACGCCGGCGCCCCGGCGCCACAGGAAGCCGTCCGCCGCCGTCTGCGCGAAGTCATCAGCGCAACCGAAGAAGCGTGGAACAAGTTCTGCGCCGGCACATCACAAGCGCTGCCGGTTTTCAAGGAACATGCCACGACGCTTTCGGCCACCGTCGAACAACTTGGCCAGACCGATTACCGTCGCCTCGCACAAGCTATAGCGGCGGCCGCCGGCTGGCTGACAGAGAAGCCATCACGCCACTCCGAGTCGCTGGCCATGGAGATCGCCACAGCGATCCTGCTGACGCAAAACGCACAGGAGAACTTCCAGCGGCTTGGCAAGGATTTCGCCCACCAGGTCGACGTCATGGTCGAGCGGATTCACGGCTGCATCGCCGAAAATCCGCCCATGCCGGGCTCCGAAGTGCCTGAGCTCGACGAAATGTCTCGCCAGGCTCAGGAAAAACTGCTGATCGCCCAGGTGGCCAAGGAGATCCAGACCAATCTTGCGCAGATCGAGCAGGTGCTTGATGGCTTCTTCCGCGATGCCGAAAAACGCGCCGATCTGACCACCCTCGAGGTGCCTTTGCGACAGGTGATCGGGGCCCTGACCATGATGCGGCACGACGGCGCCGTTGCCGCCTTGCGCCAATGCGCTGCTGACATCAAGGGCTTCAGCGCAGACAATTACGTCCCGCAGGAATCAGACTTCGAGCGCGTCGCCGATGAATTGTCTATTCTGGGCTTCTTCATTGACTCACTGCAGCACGGCACCGCCGATTTCGAAAGTTTTGTCCGGAGCATGCAGTCCGGGCCGGACGAGCAGGCCGGTGAAGAAGAAGCGCCAACAGAGACCGTTGAACAGGAAGTCGAACAGCAAAAACGCGAAACACACGCGTTGCTTGAAGCTCTCAAACAGCAACCGAGCGATGCCGGGCTACGCGAGGAGCTGAAGCTCAATCTCAGCGCGCTGCAAAAAGATGCCGATCTGGTTGCCGACAAGGAACTCGGCCAGCAAACCAAGGCGGTTCTCTCGGCGCTGGAGGCGGGCGGAGAATCCGCGCCGCAGATCGACGAGGCGATTGCTTCATTGAAATCGCAAACCCCGGAAGCCCCTAAGCCATCGGCGGCCACGATCCAGTTGTCGCAGTCAAGCGTCGAGGAAATCGACGCCGAGTTGTTGGCCATCTTCCTTGAGGAAGCCCACGAAGTTCTCGGCGCGATCGACGAGAATTTTCATCTGCTCACCGAGCAGCCGCACAATACCGAGGTGCTGACCAACCTCCGGCGCGCCTTCCACACGCTGAAGGGCAGCGGTCGCATGGTCGGCCTCAAGGAGCTTGGCGAGGTCGCCTGGTCCGTCGAACAGGTGCTCAACTTCTGGCTGCGTCAGGAAGTTGCCGTCAATGAACAGCTATTCAATCTGCTCGGGCAAGCCCATGAGATATTCTCGGCATGGGTCACCCATCTCGAAAGCGGTTCCGGCGCAGCGCCCGATCCGCGGCAGCTCGTTGCTTTTGCCGACTTGCTGAAACGCGGCGATGACGAGTTGCTGGAGGCTGTGCTACCGGGAGTGGCTCCCGCGCCGGTCAGCAGCGTCAACGCGCCAGTGCCCGTTGAAAGCAACGTCGAAACTGCGGAACCACCAGTGCAAGACGAGGTTGAGACCATATCATTTGAAGCGCTGCCCGCCGCATCAGAGATCGAGACCGACATCGATTTTGACACGGGCGAAATCACCGGTCTGACAGAGAGCGAGGACTCCGTTTTTGAGGCGCCGCTCGAAGCCGAAAGCCGCCCAACGGAAAACAAGTTTGCCGCAGTAAATATCAAATTACCGATCAAGGTCACCTTACCAGAGCCGGAACCCGAGAGCATCGAGGCGATGGGGCTTGAGTTGTCGATTGACGAATTCAACGACGAAGCTGGCCAAGCCGGCGTTGCCGAAATGGCCGATTTTGATTTCGAGTTGGGCGCCGAGCCTGCCGAAGCGGTACCACAATCGGCACAGGCGGACGAAATGGCGGCAATCGAATTCGAAGCGCCGCTGGAGCCCTACGCCGCCGTAGTCGACGTCGCAGAAATGGATTTCGACTTTTCGTCATCGACCGAGCAAGCTATCTCCGTCGACGAAAAA
>CAJAHZ010000006.1 GCA_903939665.1 uncultured Pseudomonadota bacterium
ACCGAAAGCCTGATCATGCAGGATCCGGAAAGAGTCGCCGGCGATTTGCGGCGTCTGCGCGAACTCGGCTTTGCGCTGGCGATTGACGATTTTGGCACCGGTCATTCCAGCCTTGCCTACCTCAAGCGTTTTCCGATTCACAAGCTCAAGGTGGATCAGAGCTTTGTGCGCAACCTCGGCACCTGTGCCGACGACAGCGCGATTGTCGAGGCCATCATCCGCCTCGGGCAAAGCCTTGGCTTGCGCGTGATTGCCGAAGGCGTCGAGACTGAAGACAACCTGAACCGCCTGCGCGGTCTGGGTTGCGACGAGATCCAAGGGTATCTGTTGAGCAAACCGCTGCCGGCGGCGGAGGCCACGGCATTTTTGAGTTGTCGCTGAGGTGCCAGTTCTCGACTGTAAGTCAGGAAATAGGGGGGCACCACTGATCGCCGTGTCGCGCAGGGGCTAGCCGAATTACAATTGCAGTGTGACGACCTTGTGTCGTCCGCCCGTATTTGATTCTACGAGGACCCGCCGTGCCAGGAAAATATCGAAACTTGATCGTCGCGATTGTCGCAACATGGTTGGCCGGTAGCGCCATTGCCGAAGACAGTCACGAAAAACACGCGCATGATTTTGCCAAGGATGTTGATGCCTTGCATGCGGTGCTCGCGCCGCTATGGCACGCGCGTGCAGGCAAGGAGCGTTCGCAAAAGGTATGTGCGCAAGCAGATAAGCTGGAGTCGCTGACAAGAGACATCCATAGCGGCGACACGAAAACACTGCTGGTATCCCTCGGCGCTTTAAAGGCGCGGTGCCAAGCGAACCCGGCCGATATTGACGCGGCATTTTCGCGGGTGCATGAGGCGTTTCATCGCCTTGCCGATCCCCGTTCGCGTTGATGCTGGCAGCGCTTGTTGCTGCGCTCGGGCCTGCTACTAGACCGTAAGCAGCCCGGCAGATTTTTCAGTCGTCGGTGGAGAGGGGCGCCCCAAATGTACCGCTCCTTTTCGGAGAACCGGCATATCTACCGGCACAGTTCGCGCACCTCGTTTACAGCCAGCCGCTGCCAGACATTTTGCGAAACTTGGACTCGCTCCCATAAACGTGCCGGTCGAGCAATCGCATCGTTTCGGAATCTGGCAAACGGCCATCACGAACGCCGCTATATAGTTCCTGCTTCAGATTTTCAAAATCCTCTGGCCCAAACCATTTTCCCTTGAACTTGTGGTGTCCAAGGCCGCGACGAATGCAGTAATAGGAAAACATCAAGGTAAGAAACATTGCCAGGCCAATAGCAGCATTGATGGCATACCACCATTGCTGGGGCGTAACTTTGTTGATGTACGCCCACGCCCATGCAGGAATGTAAAGAAGAATAATGTCCACGTTCAAACCCCCTCGCTATGTTGCCTGATTATATCTGTTAGGCATCCGCACTCCGTCATCAAAACCCCGGAACATTCAGCGCCTTCGCCAGATACTCAAAAAATACGCAATACAGCGCAATCGGCAAGGGCAGGCCGAGCAGTGTGCCGGTGAGGTATTGCCGGAACCTGATGCCGGACAAGGCGAGCGCGTAGTTGAGCGCGGGAACGGTTTGAAACAGAATTCTGAGCAATACAACGCTGCG
>CAJAHZ010000007.1 GCA_903939665.1 uncultured Pseudomonadota bacterium
CGGGATGATCGAAAGGCAGTTCGATTGCACGCCGCAATCGCCGCAGCCTTCGCATACCGCTTCGTTGATGAAGACGCGCTTTGCCGGGTCGGCCAGCTTGCCACGCTTTCGACGGCGCCGCTTTTCGGTGGCGCAGGTCTGGTCGTAGATGAGAATCGACGTGCCGCGATATTCGCGCAGTTCGCGTTGTACGGCATCGAGTCGGTCACGATGGTAAATCGGCGTGTTCGGCGCGAGGTCGGTGATCTGTGCGTACTTTTCCGGATCGTCGGTGACGATGACGATTTTCTCGATGCCCTCACCTTCGAGTTGACGGGTGATCTGGGCAACGCTCAGCGCGCCGTCGATCGGCTGGCCTCCGGTCATCGCGACCGCGTCGTTATAGAGGATCTTGTAGGTGATTGAGACTTTTGCAGATACGGATTGGCGGATCGCCAGCAGTCCCGAGTGGAAGTAGGTGCCGTCGCCGAGATTCGCAAAAACGTGTTTCTCGTTGCTGAAGGGGGCCTGGCCAACCCAGGTAACGCCTTCGCCGCCCATGTGTGTGAAGGTTGCCGTGTTGCGGTCCATCCAGGTCACCATGTAGTGGCAGCCAATGCCGGCGACGGCGCGTGAGCCTTCGGGAACGCGCGTTGAGGTGTTGTGCGGGCAGCCCGAACAGAAGTATGGCGTGCGCTGGATCGCCAGTGCTCCTTTGCTGTTGCCGAGGACAATCGTGGCGGACTGCGCCTTTTGTTTGTTTTCGATCAGCGCGAGGCGCGCTTCGATGCTCGGCGAGGTGAAGAAACGACCGATGCGCGCCGCCAGTGCGCGGGCGATTTGCGCCACCGATAACTCGCCGGCGGCAGGCAGCAGCCAGTCGCCATGCGTGAGGTAGCCGTTGCCTGTAGGCAGCAGCGACCACTCACCTTTCTCATCGAACTTGCCGACAACACGCGGTCGAACATCCTCTCGCCAGTTGTAGAGCTCTTCCTTGAGCTGGTATTCGAGCAACTGGCGCTTTTCTTCAACGACCAGAATTTCCTCAAGACCCTCGGCAAAATGGCGCACACCGTCAGCCTCAAGCGGCCAGACCATTCCGATTTTGTAGAGGCGGATGCCGATTTTTGCCGCAAGCTCGTCGTCGATGCCCAGCTCGTCGAACGCCTGACGGACATCGAGGTAAGATTTGCCCGCTGTGATAATGCCCAGGCGTGCAGGGGTCGCCGGGTCGCGGCTGTCGATTACCACGCGGTTGAGCTGATTGGCCCGGCAGTAGGCAAGCGCCGCATAAATTTTGTGGTTGATCAGGCGCGCTTCCTGGATCAGCGGCGGATCGGGCCAGCGGATGTTGAGGCCGTGCGGATCGTCTTGCGGCAGTTCAAAGTCTTCGGGCAGACGGATGGTTGGCGATTGCGGATCGATCGACACCGAGGCGGAGGTTTCAACCGTGTCGGCCAGAGCCTTCATCGCTACCCAGCAGCCCGAGTAGCGGCTCATCGCCCAGCCGTGCAGTCCGAAATCGAGGTACTCCTGAACATTGGCCGGGTAGAGCACCGGGATCATGACGGCTTTAAAGATGTGTTCGGTTTGATGCGGCAATGTCGAGGACTTCGCACCGTGGTCGTCGCCGGCGATAACCAGTACGCCACCGTGCTTTGCCGAACCCGCAGCGTTGGCGTGGCGGAATACGTCACCGCAGCGGTCGACGCCCGGTCCCTTGCCGTACCACATGGCGAAAACGCCATCGTACTTGGCGCCGGGGAATAAATTGAGTTGTTGCGTACCCCAGACCGCCGTTGCCGCAAGGTCCTCGTTGACACCCGGCTGAAAAACGATGCGCTGGGCGTCAAGGTGTTTCTTCGCCTTCCATAGGCTCTGGTCGAGTCCGCCAAGCGGGCTGCCCCGGTAACCCGAGATGAACCCTGCGGTATTGAGCCCGGCCGCTTCGTCGCGCATGCGCTGCAGCATCGGCAAGCGAACGAGGGCTTGTGTGCCGGTCAGAAAGACACGC
>CAJAHZ010000008.1 GCA_903939665.1 uncultured Pseudomonadota bacterium
ACAATCCAGCTGATGCCGGCATTCGGGATCAGGAAATCTCTGGGCCGATCGAGCGGATTGCCGCGCACGAAACGGTTAATGATGTCGAGCACGCCGCCGTGCGTCACCAGGATGACGGTCTGCCCGGGATGACGGGCGACCAACTCGCCAAGACAAGCGGTGACGCGTGCATACAGTTGACGCAGACTCTCGCCTCCTTCCGGCAACGCAAAGTCAGGCTCGCGCATTTCAAAGGCATGATAGTGCGCGGGATGACGCGCACGCGCCTCGGCATAGGTCAGCCCTTCGAAAAGCCCGTAACGCCGCTCGCGCACGGCGGGAAGCAAGACCGGCGTCAAGCCAAGGGTGCTGCCAAGACACCCTGCGGTCTGCTGCGCACGCTGCAAATCGCTGCTGTAGAGCGCCGCCACCGAGTGGCCAGACAACCAGCGCGCGGCCGCCTCGGCCTGCGCCAGACCCAAGGGATCAAGCGCAATATCAATATGCCCCTGAATACGTTTTTCGGCGTTCCAGGCGGTCTCGCCATGGCGAACAATGCAGATTTTAGTCGGTATCATAATTATTAATTCAATTACGCAATTTATTGAAACGATCGTTTTCTATCGTACTGATAACATTGAACTTTGTCGTCGAAAAATATTTACAGTTTCATATGGTGAAATCGCTTCTCATTGGGGAAAATTGTGTAATAATCGCGCCTTCTTTGCAGGTTCGCCTGCGCGGCATTGTATTCTCCGTAGTGGCCGGATAGTATCCGAGCACAGGGTAAAGACAAAGCCACCGGGTTCAAGAAGCCCGACATTTCAAGCCATCTTCGGAGGGGTACTTATGAATGCTTTACTCAAGCTCTCGCAGCTGATTGACTCGATCACCGAGTTCGTCGGCAAGAGCATCATCTGGGTCGTCCTGGTCGTAACATTGATCAGTTGCGGCAATGCACTGATGCGCTACGCCATCAACTACAGTTCCAACGCTTTTCTCGAAATTCAGTGGTACCTGTTCGCCGTGATCTTCCTGTTCGGTGCTGGCTATACGCTCAAGAAAAACGAACATGTCCGCATCGACCTGATCGCTGGCAAGTTCTCCAAGCGCGGCCAGGCCATGATCGACATTTTCGGCATCATCTGTTTCCTGATGCCGATGGCGATTGCCATCATGTGGATGTCTTGGCCGATCTTTCTGCTCGCACTGAAGACCAACGAGCACTCGGCCAACGCCGGCGGCCTGCTGCTTTGGCCGGCGCGCCTGATGGTGCCGATCGGCTTCTTCCTGCTGGTCATGCAAGGCTTCTCGGAACTGATCAAAAAGATCGGCTTTCTGCAAGGCCTTTGCCCCGATCCAACCGATAAACCGAACACGCTGACCCCCGAAGAAGAACTCGCGCTCGCCATCAAGGCTCAGAAGGGAGAACTGTAATGACTGAGTTCCTGATCGCCAACATGGCGCCGATCATCTTCGCATCGATGGTCATGTTCATGCTCGTCGGCTTCCCCGTCGCCTTCGCCCTCGCCGCCAACGGCGTCGTCTTCGGCCTGATTGGTATCGAGCTCGGCCTGCTTGGCCCGCAGCTCTTCCAGGCACTGCCTGATCGTATCTTCGGCGTGATGGCCAACGATACGCTGCTTGCCATTCCGTTCTTTACCTTCATGGGCCTGATCCTCGAACGATCAGGCATGGCTGAAGACCTGCTCGACACCATCGGCCAGTTGTTCGGCCCACTGCGCGGCGGCCTCGCCTTTGCGGTGATCTTCGTCGGTGCGTTGCTCGCCGCAACCACCGGCGTGGTGGCTGCATCGGTGATCTCGATGGGCCTCATCTCGCTGCCGATCATGCTGCGCTACGGCTACGACAAGAAGCTCGCAACGGGTGTCATCGCCGCTTCGGGCACGCTGGCGCAGATCATCCCACCCTCACTGGTGCTGATCATCATGGCCGACCAGCTCGGCAAGTCGGTTGGTGACATGTATGCCGGCGCCTTCATCCCCGGCTTCGTACTGACCGGCCTCTACGTCGGCTACATCGTACTGGTCGCCATCTTCAAACCGGAATGGGCACCTGCCCTGCCGCTTGAGGCACGCTCACTGCGTGGCACAAAGTTGATGCTGCGCGTGCTGACCACGCTGGTGCCGCCGCTCTTCCTGATCTTCCTCGTGCTCGGCACCATCTTCCTCGGCATCGCCACACCGACCGAGGGCGGCGCGATGGGCGCCACCGGCGCGCTGATCATGGCCATGGCACGCAAGCGCCTGTCGCTGAAGCTGCTCAAGCAGGCGATGGAAACTACCGCCAAGCTGACCACCTTCGTGGTGTTCATCCTGGTCGGCGCACGCGTCTTCTCGCTGACTTTCTACGGCGTCGATGGTCACCGCTGGGTCGAGCATCTGCTGAGCGGCCTGCCTGGCGGACAGGTCGGCTTCCTGATCGTCACCAACATTCTGGTGTTCCTGCTCGCTTTCTTCCTCGACTTTTTCGAACTGTCGTTCATCGTCGTGCCGCTACTCGGGCCGGTCGCCGACAAGTTGGGCATCGACCTGATCTGGTTCGGCGTACTGCTCGCGGTGAACATGCAGACTTCGTTCATGCACCCGCCCTTCGGCTTTGCGCTGTTCTATCTGCGCTCGGTGGCACCGCCGACGATCAAGACAACGGACATCTACTGGGGCGCCATTCCCTTTGTCTGTATCCAGATCATCATGATTTGTCTTGTCATCATGTTCCCGCAGATGGTGACATTCGGACTGGACAAGGATGTCGTGGTCGATCTCGACTCAGTGAAAATCGACATGCCGGCCTCTGACGACTACAGCGCGCCACCCATGCCCTCCGGCCTTGAAAGCCCCCCCGGAACGGCTGGGGCACCAGCGGCCGCTGAAGATCCAAACAAGGCAATCATGGATTCGATGAAGCAGGACCAGCCGAAATAAGGGCTTCCTGAAAAGCAGTCCTCTTAAGCCCCGCTCTGCAGCGGGGCTTTTTTTCGTCTGCCGTTTACCCCTGTTTTTACTGCACACGAAAAAACGGGAGCAATTGCTCCCGTTTGGCGACGCCGTCGGCGTGCCGGCGAACCGGCGATGTGCCGGTTATTTCGCGTTGTACATGTAGTTCGAGTAGGAACCTTCGGCAATACGGAACCAGAGATTCTGATCATCCTTGAACTTCTTGTAGTCGTCATAGACCTTCTTGAACTCGGGATTCTTTGCCGAAGTTTCAGCATAGAGTTCCATCGCCGCCTTGTAACAGGCGTCCATGACCTCCTTGGGGAACGGACGAAGTTGCGTGCCGGAGCCGACGAGTTGCTTGAGCGCCGTCGGATTCTTGGCGTCGTATTTCGCCATCATATCGACATGCGCATCCGCGCAGGCGATTTGCAGAATGGTCTGATACTCCTTCGGCAACTCGGCGTACTTCTTGGCATTGATGTAGGCCGACAGTTGCGGACCACCTTCCCACCAACCCGGGTAGTAATAAAACTTGGCGACCTTATTGAAACCCAGTTTCTGGTCATCATAAGGCCCAACCCACTCGGCCGCGTCAATCGTCCCCTTTTCCAGTGCAGGGTAAATATCGCCCCCCGGAATTTGCTGCGGAACAGCCCCCAGTTTGGTAATCACCGCGCCGGCAAAACCGCCGATCCGCATCTTCAGACCGGTAAGGTCTGCCACCGTCTTGATTTCCTTGCGAAACCAGCCCCCCATCTGCACCCCGGTATTGCCACAAGGAACCGAGATGATATTGGACTTGGCGAAAAAATCGCCCATCAGTTTGGTGCCGTTGCCATGCCGCATCCAGGCATCAAGCTGGCGATTGTTCATGCCGAAGGGAATGGCGCAGTCGAATGCGTACGTAGGATCCTTGCCGAAGAAATAGTAAGAGGCGGTATGCCCCATCTCTACGGTGTTGTCTTTGACAGCGTCCAACACGCCGGGGCCGGGAACAATTTCGCCCGCAGCAAACACCTGAATCTGGAATTTTCCGCCGGTGGCTTCCGATACGCGCTTGGCCATGACTTCGGCGCCACCGTAAATGGTGTCAAGACTTTTCGGGAAGCTCGACGCCAGACGCCATTTGACGACCGGGGCATTCTGGGCCATCGCCGGCATGGCAACGGCGCCGGCAGCAAGGCCGACACCCGCTTTTTTCAAAAAGGAACGTCTTTGCATAATGTTATCTCTCCTCGTGGGTGTGTTGATCTGCAAAACCGCGAAGTTAGTATAGCCAATGCAATGACTTACGGAATATAAAATTCACAAGGGCACGGACAAAAAAACGGGGGCGATTGCCCCCGTTGAACTTTGGCGAAGATGAACTCGCTTAACGCTTGCTGTACATGTAGTTTGAATAAGACGCTTCAGCAACACGGAACCACAGGTTCTGATCGTCCATGAACTTCTTGTAGTCTTCGTAGATAATTTTAAAAGTCGGGTTGCTTGCCGAAGTTTCTGCGTAAAGTTCCTGAGCCGCCTTGTAGCAGGCGTCCATGATTTCCTTCGGCAGCGGGCGCAGTTGCGAACCCGAACCCACCAGTTGCTTCAGCGCCGTTGGATTCTTTGCATCGTACTTGGCCATCATGTCGGTGTGCGCTTCGGCACAGGCGATCTGCAGCACAGCCTGATATTCCTTTGGCAACTCGGCAAATTTCTTGGCATTGATGTAGGCGGACAGCGTCGTGCCGCCCTCCCACCAACCCGGGTAATAGTAGAACTTGGCGACCTTGTTGAAACCAAGCTTCTGGTCGTCGTACGGACCGATCCATTCAGCGGCGTCGATGGTGCCTTTCTCCAGTGCCGGGTAAATATCGCCACCCGGAATCTGCTGCGGCACAACGCCCAGCTTTGACATCACAGCACCGGCATAGCCGCCGATGCGCATTTTGAGGCCCTTCAGATCG
>CAJAHZ010000009.1 GCA_903939665.1 uncultured Pseudomonadota bacterium
CCCTTCCCATCTCGAACAGGACCGTGAAACGAAGTCGCGCCGATGATAGTGCACTTACCGTGTGCGAAAGTAGGTCACCGCCAGGCTCCCCCTCTACAAAGCCCTCCCCGCTTCCGCGGCGAGGGCTTTGTGCTTTCGCATCTAAGAATAGAAAACGATTTCCCTGTCCCTTTGGAAGAAGGAAATACTTCGTCGAAAAAAGCCGAAAAAGAAAACGCGTGGTCGCCCCAAGGCCGGACAAATCGCAACTATAATCGCAGCTTCGTTACTTGGAACCGCTGGTCATGGACTCTTTGATCCGCTACGAACATGGTATTTACGCCATCGACGCGCATTACGTGCGACCGCTAATGGCGTCGATCCATGTCATCGTTGAAAACGGCCGGGCAGCCCTTGTTGATACAGGGTGCAACGAATCCGTTCCGGCGACGGTAGCGGCTCTCGCCGAGTTGGGTTTAGCTCCAGAGAGCGTGGACTACGTAATTCTTACGCATGTGCACCTTGATCATGCTGGCGGTGCCGGTGCCATGATGCAGGCATTTCCGAAGGCTCGTCTGGTAGTGCATCCGCGCGGTGCGCGGCATATGGCTGATCCGACAAAACTGCTGGCCGGCGCAACAGCCGTTTATGGGCAGGCTGAAGTGCGTCGTCTATATGGCGATGTGCTGCCGGTTGACGTGAGCCGCATTATCGAAGCCACGAACGAATTGAAGATTGATCTCGCTGGCCGCGAACTTCTTTGCCTCGATACGCCGGGACACGCCAGGCACCATATCTGTATTGTCGACCGCAGGAGCGGACATGTTTTTGTCGGGGATACTTTCGGGCTGTCCTACCGTGAGTTGGATACCGATGGGCGGCAGTTCATTTTTCCGACCACTACGCCGGTGCAGTTCGATCCCGATGCGCTGCATGCATCGCTTGATCTGCTTATGAGTTATCGGCCTGAGGCCGTCTACCTGACGCATTACAGCCAGGTCAGGGATGTTGCTGCTAAAGCGCTCGATCTGCACCGACTGATCGATGCGCACTTGACTATTGCTCGTTTCGAAACAGAGGCCAGTCCCGATCGGCACTCGCGAATTCGCGCGGGTTTGGCGCACTTGCTGGTGGACGAAGCCAAGCGCTTTGGCTGCCGGTTGCAGCCGGCAGAGATTCTGGAAATTTTTGCTGCCGATCTTGATCTCAATGCGCAAGGTCTTGGCGTCTGGCTTGATTCCAGAGCGTAACGGAGCATCCGCGATACCTGCCTTGAGCCCTCCCGTGTGGCGCGGGACGGCGGTCTTTAATCGGGGGCTTTTCTGTTAGCCAGATGCTTGAGCACTTCGGCAACGGCAAAAAATCCGAACGTTGCTGTAATGCATACTGAGGAACCGAATCCGGCGCAGTTCAGTCCGGCTAAACCCGGCGTTTCTTCGCAGACAGCGCCGCTTTCCGGATAACGCAGTGGCTCCGTCGAAAACACGGCCGGCACATCGAATTTCTTTTTCTGATCACGTGTAAAACCATACTCTTTGCGCAGTAGCGCACGAACCTTCGAGAGCAAGGGATCCTGTATGGTGCGCGCCAGATCGATCACGTCGATGCGCGTCGGATCGATCTGACCACCAGCGCCGCCGACAGTTATCATTGGAATTCGTTGGCGTTTTGTCCAGTTGATCATGGCAGCCTTGACGCGGACGTGGTCGATGGCGTCGATCACGTAGTCAAAACCGCGACCTAGCGTTTCCTCGAGATTGTCGGCAGAAACGAAGTCCTCGATTTCGGTGACCACGCAAGCCGGATTGATGGCACGGATGCGTTCGGCCATGGCGCTTACCTTCGCCTTGCCGAACTCATCGCCGAGCGCGTGAATCTGGCGATTGACGTTGGATTCGGCGATCATGTCGAGGTCGATCAGCGTGATTTGACCGATCGCCGAGCGTGCCAGCGCCTCCGCGGCCCATGAACCGACGCCGCCAATGCCAATGACGCAGACATGGGCGGCCTGAAACGCCCGTAGCGCCGCTGGCCCATAGAGCCGTCCAACGCCGCCAAAGCGACGCGTCAGATCTTCCGCTTGCTCTACCATCAAGCCTCGACCGTACGGCGGATCACTTGGTTGAAGGGCTCTATCCACTCGGGCGCGAACTGTTTATCACAAGCATTAACCTCGGCGATGGCACGCAGTACCGAGCGGTTCCGCCCGCGGTGGATGTGTTTCAACATAACCGCTTCGAAGGCGTCGACGATAGCCAGCACCTTGGCACCATCGCAGATCTGCGCACCCTTGATGGCTTTAGGGTAGCCCGCGCCGTCGGGCATTTCGTGGTGTTGCGCTACCATCTGCGCAGCTTCCGACCAGCCGGCCATGCGCGACAGAATTCCCGACCCATATTCCGTGTGCGTGTGCAGGATTTTTTTCTCATCGGGAGTCATGCGGTCCACTTTTAGCCACAGGGACTCCGGTAGAAACATCATGCCAACGTCGTGCATGTAGACCGCCGCTTCGAGTTGCACCGGATCGATTGCCTTGTTGGCCAGTTGGTTGGTTTCCAGTGCCAGGCGCAGGATGCGCATTGTCCGGCCTTTGAATAGCAGCGAGCGGGCTTCGAACTGATTGGCAAGAACGCGGAAAAAGCGCAGATCTTCCGCTAGCGGTGATTTCGAGCCGCTTGGCATGGACGATACTTTTCCGCGTGTTGGCAGCGATGCCGCCGCAGCCGGGCGAAAGCCGGTAACGGCCTCGATCAGTTCACTGGCGCAGTCGTCCATTCCTGAAAGGGTGGCCAGCGCCATTTTTTCCAGCCCCTGCACCAACGGCAGCAGCCGCAAGCCGTTCAGGGCCTTGCCTGAAGCAAGGCCTTCGGCTGCCAGCTCCAGGCGGTCGAGCGCAAGCAGCAGCGCTTCGGCGACGAAATCGCTGAACAGGATCTCGCCGTTGCGAAAGCGGGCGAGTACGGTCTCCATTGGGTGCACGATGGCGACGGCCAGATCGACCTTGCAAAGTGCGGCATCGCCCTTGATGTTGTGTATTGCGCGAAACAGGTCGGCGATCGTCTCGCGGTCTCCCGGCGTGCTTTTCAGGCGGGCGACATCACGTTCGATGTTTTGCGCGTGATCAACCAATCCATCGATGAATTCCTGCAGCGCTTCCCTGTCTGTAACGACAGGTGCAATGATCGAGCGGACATCCATCTGGTGACTCCCCGGCCAGTTATTTTGACCAGTTTATCCGAAAGCCGGGGAGAGGGTCAGATGCGACGATGCAAATCGAAAATCAGGGCGCTTTGCGCTGGACGACAAAGCTCTTTTGCGCGTCCTGCTTGTAGGCATAATCGATCTGCCCCTTGCGTACAACGCCCATGACCAGCATGTTGCTGGTCAGCGCGTCGTGGTCGTTCCTGGAGAATGGCTTGTCGTAGGTGGTGATCACGCCCGAAACTTGACGCTGCAGATCCTCCAGCGCGACCTTGATTTTTTCCGGGTCGCCGCTTTGTGCCTGATGGATGGCGTAGAAGAGAATCGACATCGCATCGTAGCCCTGGGCTGCGGCCATGGGGGCCGGGATGATCGGGCTACTGTATTTCTGCTGGTAGGCGGAAATGAAGGCGTTGCGACGCTGGAAACTGGCTTGCTGTATGAATGAAACTGCGACCAGCGCCCCTTCGGCGGCATCGCCGGCAGGGTCGATGAAATTGCGCCAGGAGAGTGGCCAACTGCCAATGATTTGGACATTCCATTTTTGTTTTGCGATGCTTTTTGCCAGAACAGCGGCTTCCGGGCCGACCGTGTAGCTGATCACAACGTCAGCACCGGCGGCTTTTGCCTGATTGACCTGTTCTGACAAATCCTTCACACCGAGTTCAAAACGCTGAACCGAGATCGGCGTCAGATTTTGTGCGGCCAGTGCTTTTTCCACGTCGTTCTTGCCCGCTTCGCCGTAACCGGTGGTGTCGGCGAAGAGCGCCACTTTCCGGAAGCCGCGTTTTACCACTTCGGCCACGATAAATGGTGCCTGTACTTCGTCGCGCGGGGATACCCGGAAGATGTAGTGCTCCGGTGCGCCGGCGAATTTTTTGGTCAATGGCGTGCCGGTTGCGACGGGAATAATCAGCGGCACCTTGGCATTCTGATACGTCTCAAGCATCGCCATGCCGACCCCGGTATTGCAGGCGCCGATGGTCGCTGAAACCTTTTCCTTGCCGACCAACTCCTCGGCCACTTTCTTCCCGGCCTCCGGGTTCGCCTGATCGTCACGTTCGACCAGCTCAATCTTCTTGCCGGCCACGCCGCCAGCCCAGGAATTCATTTCTTCGACCGCAAGACGGATGCCGTTGCGCACACTGATCCCCATATCCGCTGAGCCGCCTGTGAAGGGGCACGACACGCCGATCTTGATCGTGTCAGCTGCTGCTGCACAGAGACTGAAACTGGCGAGAACGAGCGCCGTGGCGATCGAAGCGTGGCGGCGAATAACGGTTGACCTGTGCATTTTCATTGTCTCGCTCCATGAAAGAGTGCTACCGATAGTGATGTTGTCAGACAACCTGAACAATATCACCGATTGTCTATCGTGCAAATACTCACGGACATTTCTGCAAAACGGCAGCGTGTTGGCGCGGCGCGCCCCTCCTGACCAAACGACTGCGATA
>CAJAHZ010000010.1 GCA_903939665.1 uncultured Pseudomonadota bacterium
CAGGTGCCGGCAAGGAGCTTGTCGCACGCGCCGTGCATCGACACAGCCAGCGTTCTGATAAACCTTTTGTCGCAATCAATACGGCGGCGATTCCGAAGGATCTGCTTGAGTCGGAATTATTCGGCCACGAGCGCGGCGCGTTTACCGGCGCGGCCGCGCAGCGGCGCGGGCGCTTCGAGCAGGCCGAGGGCGGCACGCTTTTTCTTGACGAGATTGGCGACATGCCGGCTGAGCTGCAGACGCGCTTGCTGCGCGTGCTGTCTGACGGACATTATTACCGCGTTGGCGGGCATGCGCCGCTGAAGGCGAACGTTCGCATCATCGCTGCGACGCACCAGAATCTTGAAATACGGGTCAAGGAAGGGCTCTTTCGCGAGGACCTCTTTCATCGCCTCAACGTCATTCGCGTGCGTCTGCCCAGCCTGCGCGAGCGGCGCGAAGACATCCCGATTCTGGCCCGGCATTTTCTTCAGAAAAGTGCGCAGGATCTGGGGGTCGAGGCCAAACGGTTTTCCGAGGGCGCGCTGAAATACCTGAGTGCGCTCGATTTTCCGGGCAACGTCCGCCAGCTTGAAAACCTCTGTCATTGGCTGACCGTCATGGCGCCGGGGCAAATGGTTGATGTCGCCGACCTGCCGCAGGAATTGCGCGAGGCGACGCCAGAGGCGCTGGCCGACGACTGGGAGGGGGCGCTGGCCATGGAAGTTGATCGTTTGCTGACGCGCGACATAGGGCAGGTCCATGAAAAACTGGTCAATGCCTTCGAGCGCGTCCTGATCAACCGTGCGCTGGCGCATACCGGGGGTCGGCGGATCGAGGCAGCGCAGGCGCTTGGTATCGGGCGCAACACGATTACGCGCAAGATTCAGGAACTCAATCTTGACGGTGCGCGGTCGGGTGGCGTGGACAATCCGGAAGATCATCCGCCGCCATAATCGGTGATAATGGCGGCGTACATTCTTGATGACGTTGCGATGATCCAGCCTTCGAATGCCGCCTTGCCGGTGGCCCTGATTGACCCCGCTCGATTGCAGGCACTGCTTGGTCCGGCCTGCGGTCGCTTCGATGTGGATGCGCTGGCCGAGTGCGAGTCCACCAGTAGTCTGTTGCTGGATCGCGCCAGCCACGGGGCCCCCGCCGGGAGCGTTATCGTTGCCGACCGGCAAAGCGCCGGGCGTGGCCGCCGCGGTCGCAGTTGGTTGTCGTCCCCTGAAACCAGCTTGACCTTCTCCTTGCTTTGGCGCTTTGAGGGTGGCGTCGACCGGCTGGCCGGTCTTTCGCTCGCCGTCGGTGTTGCGCTGGCGCGCGCGTTGGCCGCTTGTGGTGCTTCGTCGATCAATCTCAAATGGCCGAATGATCTGCTGTTTGACGATGCGAAGCTGGGCGGCATTCTTGTCGAGTTGCAGGGTGAGCGGAGCAGTATGCTGGCGGTCATCGGTATCGGCTTGAACCTTGATCTGCCGATCGAAGAGGCCGCGACCGGGATGTTTGCTCAGCCGGCGGCCTCTCTTTCGCAAACCGTTTCTCCCTTGCCCGACCGGCACGAGTTGCTGGCTAAAATTCTCATCGAGCTGGCGCTGGTGCTTGACGGGTTTTCGCAGCGCGGTTTTTCTGCGCTGCGTGACGAGTGGCAGACTCGCCACGCCTGGCAGAATCGCCCGGTGCGTCTGCTGCGCGACGGGGTCATCGAAAAGGAAGGGATTTGTCGCGGCGCCGATGTCGACGGGGCTTTGCTCGTCGAGACCAGTGCAGGTCTTGAGCGCTGTCTCTCCGGCGATCTTTCCTTGCGCGTCCATGGTCAAGATTAAGCCGATTGTCGCCATTGATGCCGGCAACACACGCATCAAATGGGGTTTTCATGATGGCACGATGTGGGCCGGCAAGGGCGTTCTTGCCACCGCCGACGCAGCATGGTTGAGCGAGTCCGCCGACGAATGGCCGGCGGATGCGCGTATCGTTATTTGCAACGTGGCCGGGGCGCTGGCGGGAGCGACTCTCTCCAGGCTTCTGGCGCCCCGTTATTCCGATATCGTGACCTTGCACGCCGAGGCAGAAGCCTGTGGCGTGCGCAACAGCTACGAGCATCCGAAGCAACTCGGCGCGGATCGTTGGGCGGCATTGATTGGTGCGCGCGGTCGGTTTTCCGGGGCCTGTCTGGTCGTTTGTGCGGGAACGGCGACGACTGTCGATTTGCTTGATGCCGCCGGTGTGTTCTGCGGCGGCCTGATCCTTCCCGGCTTCGATCTGATGCGCGCTGCTTTGGCGCAGAATACGGCACAACTGCCGCTCGCTGAAGGCGAGTTTCGCACTACGCCGCGCAACACGATGGACGCGATTGTCAGCGGCTGTCTGCATGCGCAGGCGGGTGCCATTGAGCGCATGTTTTCGGCCATCGCCGATGCGCCGGGAGCGCTTTGTTTCCTTACCGGTGGCGGCGCGGAACGTCTGGCTCCGCAGCTAAATATTCCGCTGCAACTGGCGGACAATCTGATTCTCGACGGACTGGTGCGTTACGGCACTTCGTTGTAATCTGCCGCTCATACGCTTTCGGACAGGAGAATCCTCATGCCTTCGCACTTGCTGACGATGCTGCCAAATTTTTTCGCTTATTTTTCCGTGGCGATCGTGCTGGTGGCCGTATTTCTTCTCGTCTATGTCAACGTCACGCCGTACGATGAGTTCGCGCTGATCCGCGCCGGCAATTGCGCGGCTGCGGTGAGCCTGGCCGGGGCGCTGCTCGGTTTTGTCATGCCGGTGGTCAACGTTATCGCGCACAGCGATACGCTTGTTGATCTTGCTGCCTGGGGAGCCATTGCCGGAGTGATCCAGATCCTCGCGTATCTAGTCGCGCGGTTAGCGCTGCCGCATATCAACGAAGATATTCCCGCCGGTCGGGCTGCGCCGGCGATCTTGTTTGCTGTGTTTTCCGTAAGTGTTGGTCTCATCAATGCTGCCTGCATGACCTATTGAGAATTTGTCAGCGCAACAATTTGCCGTTTAACGCTTGAGTTCAGGAGATAGCCATGGCCCTTATGGATTTCATCAAGAAGCAATTCATCGACGTCATTCACTGGACGGAGGAAGGGGACGGGGTTCTCGCCTACCGTTACCCGATGCAGGACTTCGAAATCCAGAACGGCGCCCAACTCACCGTGCGCGATTCGCAGATGGCTGTATTCGTCAACGAGGGGCAGGTTGCCGATGTATTCGGCCCCGGCTTGTACAAACTCACCACGCAGACCCTGCCGGTTCTGACCAATCTGAAGAGCTGGGACAAGCTGTTCGATTCGCCCTTCAAGTCCGATGTCTATTTTTTCTCGACGCGCCTGCAACTGGATCGCAAGTGGGGAACGCCCAATCCGATCACCATTCGCGACAAGGATTTCGGCATGGTGCGGATGCGTGCTTTCGGCATCTACTCCTATAAGCTCGCCGATCCGAAGAAGTTTTACACTGAAATTTCCGGCACGCGCGAGCAGTATGGCGTTGACGATCTCGACGGGCAGTTGCGCAATATGGTGATTGGCTCGATGACTGATTTGTTTGGTCAGTCCGCCGTTCCCTTCATCGACATGGCGGCCAATCAGGAAGAGCTGAGTTCGGCGCTGAAGGCGAAGATGCTGGAGGTGTTTGACCGTTACGGTCTGGCGCTCGACAGCTTCGTTGTGCAGAACGTCTCCCTGCCCGAGGAACTGCAGAAGATCCTCGATACCAAGATCGGCATGAACATGATCGGCGACATGGGGCGCTACACTCAGTATCAGGTGGCCAACAGCATTCCGCTGGCTGCGCAGAATGAAGGCGGCATGGCTGGCATTGGCGCCGGTTTGGGTGCCGGCTTGTCGATCGGGCAAACAATGGCTTCGTCGATGACACAGGCAATGCAGCCAGGCGCTGCGCCGGCAGTGCCTGGCGCTGTTGTTGCGCCAGCCGGGGTCAGCGCCGATGATGTTGTGGCGACGCTGGAAAAGCTGCATGGACTGGTTGCCAAGGGCATCCTTTCGCAGGCCGAGTTCGATGCCAAGAAAGCCGAGTTGCTGAGCAAGCTCAGCTGATCCGGGATGGCGTTCTTGTAATTGAAATCCGCCAACTGTCCCTCCTGCGGCGCGCCGGTTAGCTTCCGGTCGGCGGTGTCGGTCTATGCGGTCTGCGAGTTCTGCCGCAGCACCTTGCTGCGCAGCGGCGAGGATCTGCAGAACCTTGGGCGGATGGCCGATCTGCTGGAAGACGCGACGCTGATTCAGGTAGGCACCGAAGGCAAGCATCGCGGCAAGCACTTCGGCGTCCTTGGGCGCATCCAGCTCAAGCATGAATCGGGTGTCTGGAACGAGTGGTACATTCTGTTCGACGACGGTCGCAGCGGCTGGCTATCGGAGGCCAGCGGCGAATATGTCGTCAGCGCCGTGGTGCCTGTTACCGATCCTCTGCCGCCATTTGCAGACCTGACGCCCGAGATGCCGGTCAGCATTGCCGGACGAACCTTCACCGTCACCGATCTTGAAACGGCGCGCTGTATTTCCGGGCAGGGCGAACTGCCGTTCAAGGTTGACTCCGGCTATGACGTCAATACGGCCGATCTGCGCAGCAGCGACCGCTTCGTCACCCTCGATTACAGCGAGACGCCACCACTTGTTTTCGTTGGTCAGCCGACGACCTTCGATGACCTCAAGCTGACCAATCTGCGCGAGCAGCGCGATCTGGCCGCCGGTGGCGCGCCGACGGTGCAGGCGCGCGCTTTCAACTGCCCGCATTGCGCGTCGCCGCTGACGATTCATTCGGCTGCGATCGAGAGTGTGGCCTGCGATAGCTGTGGTTCGATCATCGGGATCGAAAACGACAACATGAAGCTGCTGGCGCGTGCGGCGCAAGGTCTGCGCGTGCCGCCGTGGCTGCCGCTCGGCAGCAAGGGCGTGCTGCACGATATCGCCTGGGAGGTGATCGGTTATCTGCGCCGCAAGACGACTTCCGATGGCGTTGATTATCTTTGGGACGAGTACCTGCTGTTCAGCGCCGAACAGGGCTTCGCCTGGCTTAGCGAATATCAGGGGCACTGGAACTACGTGCGCACGCTGTCCGATCCACCGTCGGTCAGTCGCGGTGCGCTGAAATTTCAGCGCAAGAAAGATGAGTTCAAGCTTTTCAGTAGCGGCGAGGCGCGCATCATCTATGTCGTCGGCGAGTTCTACTGGCGGGTGTCGGTCGGTGAAACCTGCGTGCTCGAAGACTACATCTGCCCGCCGTTGATGCTTTCGCGTGAAATGTCAAAAAAGGAGGCCAGCTGGTCACAGGGCGAGTACCTGGAGCCTGATGACTTGCGCGCCGCATTCAATGTCACTGCGTCGGCCCCCGAGCGCAAGGGGGTGTATGCCAACCAGCCCAATCCCCTCATCGAACGCCACAAAAAAGTGTGCGGGATGTTCTGGAAAATGGCCTTGCTGGCGACCGCTGTGCAGCTGGTCTTTTTCTTCCTGCTGGCTTCGCATCTCGTATTCAAGCAGCGCGTGGTGCTTTCTCCGCTGGCCGAGGATAGCGCGCTGACGACCCAGGAGTTCGTGCTGAAAAGCCGGGCGCGCGCCTTGCTCGTTCGCCACAGCACTGATGTTGATAACAACTGGCTGGCGCTGACAACCACGCTGGTCGAGAAGACGACGGGTGAGGCGTACCTTGGAACTCAGGAGATCAGTCACTACAAGGGCGTTGACGACGGCGAAAGCTGGTCCGAGGGGTCGAAGGATGATGCGATCGTGTTCAAGAACATCCCGCCGGGAAACTATTATCTGGCGATCGAGTATGAGCTTGGCAAGGATCGCAACGCGGCGGTTTCGGATACCGTGGAGGTCGTGCGCAATCCGGTTGGCTGGTCGAACTACGTGCTGGTCCTGATTTTTCTGGCCGTTTTTCCCTTGTTCTCGCGCTGGCGGCGAAACGCATTTGAGACCAGGCGCTGGAGCGAGAGCGATCTCGCCGGGTCGAGCGGCAGCGACAGTGGAGGCGACGAGGACTAAATGATCAAAGTCAATTTAGTTGCCAGCCTGCTCGCGCTGGCATTCTTCGCCAACGCGCAATATCAGGGCTGGAATCTTTTTGACCGCGAGGCCGGCGCTCAAACCTCGCGCGTTTCCGGCGGGCACGGCAGCAGCGGTAGTGGCCGTGGCTATCACAAATAAGCGGCCTGGATGAATCACGCGCTGTTGTTCTCTGTTTTTGTCGTTGCTTCCTGCGGGCTGGCTTACGAGCTGATCGCCGGTGCCTTGTCGAGCTATCTGCTCGGCGATTCGATCACCCAGTTTTCCACCGTGATTGGCTGCTATCTTTTTGCCATGGGTATCGGCTCCTGGCTGTCGCGTTATGTCGAACGCAACCTGGTTGCACGCTTCATTCAGATCGAATTGATGGTCGGCGTGCTTGGCGGATTTTCGGCCGCCGGCCTGTTCTTCATCTTTGTCTGGTTTTCGTCGCCGTTCAAACTGGCGCTCTATCTGGCGGTATTTGGCATCGGTGTGCTGGTCGGCCTGGAAATTCCGCTGATCATGCGCATCCTCAAGCGCGATCTGGCGTTCAAGGATCTTGTCTCGCAGGTGCTGACCTTCGACTATCTCGGTGCGCTCGCCGTTTCCATTCTTTTCCCCCTTCTGCTTGTGCCCCACCTGGGATTGGTGCGCAGCGGACTGCTCTTCGGACTGCTCAACGTGCTGGTTGCACTGTGGGCCCTGTGGCTGTTTCGTGAGCAGTTGCAGCATGCGGGCTGGCTGCGTGCGCAGGGCCTGTTTTCAATGCTGGTGCTGGCCGCAGGGTTCGCTGCTGCCGGACATTTCACCTCGCTGGCCGAGGCGCATCTTTATGCCGACGAGATTGTGCATGCGGAAAGCACGCCCTATCAGCGCATCGTGATCACTCGCTGGAAGGACGATCTGCGCCTGCATCTCAACAACAACCTGCAGTTCAGCTCGCGCGATGAATATCGCTATCACGAGGCGCTGGTGCATCCGGGCCTGTCCACCCTGCCCGGTGCGCGGCGTGTTCTCGTGCTCGGGGGAGGCGACGGGCTGGCCATCCGCGAGATTCTCAAATACCCGCAGATCGAGTCGGTAACGCTGGTTGACCTCGATCCTGCGATGACCCAACTGTTCTCCACCGCGCCGCAACTCCGCGTCTTGAACGTCGATGCGCTGGCCTCGCCAAAAGTAAAAGTGGTTAACGCCGATGCCTTGCTGTGGCTGGAAAACAATGACGATGTATTTGATTTTGTTGTTGTCGATTTTCCCGACCCGTCCAACTTTGCCATCGGCAAGCTCTACAGCGCCGCTTTCTATCGGCTGCTCGAAAAACACCTGAATGCCGGTGCGCTGGCCGTCATCCAGTCGACTTCGCCGCTCTACGCGCGGCAATCGTTCTGGTGCGTGGTGACGACGCTGGAGAGCGTTGGTCTGGTGACCACGCCCTACCATGCCCTGGTGCCATCCTTTGGCGAATGGGGCTTTGTCCTCGCCGGTCGTCGCGCTTATCAGCCGCCAGCGGCTTACACCGTCGATACGCGCTTCCTGACACCGGAAATCACGCCCACGCTGTTTCAATTCCCGAAAGACATGGCGCGCGTCGATGCCGAGGTGAATCGTCTCAATAATCAGGTTTTGGTGCGCTACTTCGAAAGAGAGTGGCGGCAGGTGATTCGCTGAGCCGATGGACCGCCGCGAATTTCTTGCTTCCACGCTTGCCTTCGGTGCGACCTCGCTGACCGGCTGCGCCAATCCGTCCGTGCCGCCTCTGCCGCCGGGGGCGCTCTATGGTGCTTCTCTTGATCTCGGCCACCGCCTGCGCGAGCCGAACTTTCCGTTGCCTTCCGAAACGCGGCACGTGCCGGTCGCGATTGTCGGGGCGGGGATTGGTGGTTTGGCGGCTGGCTGGAAACTGGCGAAGACGGGATTTGCCGATTTCCTGATGGTCGAGTTGGAGGCCGAGGCCGGCGGCAATTCCCGCGCTGGGCGCAATTCGGTGAGTGCCTATCCGTGGGGGGCGCACTATCTGCCGCTCCCGACTCGCGAAGCAACGGCGGTGCGCGAGTTGCTTGCCGAACTTGGTGTGCTGCAGGGCGATCCGCGGGCCTCGCAGCCGCGTTATGACGAACGCTATCTGTGCAGTACGCCGCAGGAGCGGCTTTACCGTAACGGCATGTGGCAGGAAGGCGTCTTGCCGCAGGCTGGCGTGAGCGCTGCCGAGCGTGAGCAGTACCGGCGCTTTTATGCGCTGATGGAGGCTTTCAAGCTGCGGCGCGATCAGGATGGACGGCGCGCCTTCGCTTTGCCGATGGCGCTTTCGAGTCGCGCCCCCGATCTGCTGGCGCTCGATACGCTCACCATGCGCGACTGGCTGCTCGAACAGCATCTCGACTCGCCGCATCTGCACTGGTATGTCGATTATGCCTGCCGCGACGATTTTGGAACCGGCGTTGGCTCGGTGTCTGCGTGGGCGGGAATTTACTACTTCGCATCGCGCAACGGCGAGGCGCTGGACGCGGCAAGCGACACCGTGCTCACCGCGCCGGATGGCAACGCCTGGCTGGCGCGAGGGATGGCGCAGTCGATCACGAAGCGGGTAGGGGATCGGCTGCTCAGTGGTGCGCTGGCGTTTCGAGTGGCCGATACCGGGAAGCAGATCGAAGTCGATCTGTGGCTGGCGAGCGAGCAGCGCACGCTGCGGCTGGTGGCGGATCAGTTGATCTGGGCGGCGCCTCTTTTTCTGCTGCCGCATGTCCTGGTCGGGCACGAGGCGCTCAAGGCGGCAGCGTGCAGCTACAGCTACGCCCCGTGGCTGGTCGCCAATCTCACGCTTTCCCGCTTCCCCGAAGATCGCACCGGTGCGCCACCGGCTTGGGACAACGTGCTCTATAGCGGTCCTGGCCTGGGCTACGTCGTGGCGACCCACCAGCAGATGCGGCAACGACCGGCGGCGACGGTGTTCACCTACTATCGAGCGCTGAATGAGATGACGCCGCAGCAAGGGCGCAAGCTATTGCTTGAGACGCCGCGCGAGGACTGGGCTGAGCGGATTCTCAGTGAACTGGAGCGACCGCATCCGGACATCCGGCAGGTGACGACGCGTCTCGATGTTTTTCGTAACGGCCATGCCATGGTCAGGCCCTTGCCGGGAATGCTCTGGGGCGATGCCCGGGAGCGTTTTGCCAATGATGGCGTGCGCATCCGTTTCGCCCATGCCGATGCCAGCGGATTTTCCTTGTTCGAGGAAGCGCAGTATCGTGGCGTACTGGCGGCGGAAAGAACGCTGCGTCGCCTTGGCGTCAAGTTTAAATCTTCACTTGTTTAAGACCTGTTTGAGACGCTTGCCATGCACGGATTGCACCTGATCGCCGACCTTCATGATTGCCGCTGCGAACCGCGTTTGCTGAGCGATGCCGGGGCCTTGCGCGAACTTTGTTTGGTTGTTTGTTCAACGCCGGGGCTAACGCCGGTTGGGCAAATATTTCACCAGTTTGGCAGTGCCGAGCAGCCGGCTGGAGCGACGGGGGCCGTCGTGCTCGCTGAATCGCATCTGGCCATCCATACTTGGCCCGAGTTGGGCTCGGTGACCCTTGATTTGTACGTTTGCAATTTCAGTCAGGATAACAGTGCCGTGGCGCGGGCCGCTTTTGAGCGCCTGATTGCCGCCTTTGTTCCGGGCCGGCTGGTGCGGCAGGAGCTGGCGCGGGGCGCGCCGGCCACACTGGAATTCTCGGCGCAGCCGGCATAAGCGATTCGCCGACGCTATACTTTCGGTTTTCGACCAATAACAAGCATCAGGGAACTTCATGGAATCGCTTCGTTTCGTGCTCGATCAATCCGAGATTCCCACGCACTGGTATAACGTCGTTGCCGATATGCCCAATCCGCCGACGCCGCCGCTCGGGCCGGGCGGCAATCCGGTGTCGCCCGAGCAGTTGGCGACGATTTTTCCGATGGCGATTCTTGAGCAGGAAATGTCCGCCGAGCGCTGGATTCCGATTCCCGAACGGGTGCGCGAAATCTATCGTCTGTGGCGCCCCTCGCCGCTGATCCGCGCCAAGCGGCTCGAAGAAATGCTCGGTACGCCGGCGAAGATCTATTACAAGAACGAAGGTGTTTCGCCAGCCGGCTCGCACAAGCCGAACACCGCTGTGCCGCAGGCCTATTACAACCAGCAGGCGGGCATCAAGCGCATTACTACCGAGACCGGCGCCGGACAGTGGGGGTCGTCGATGGCGTTTGCCGGGCAGATGTTTGGCATTGACGTCCGCGTTTACATGGTCAAGGTCAGCTATCAGCAAAAACCTTTCCGCCGCTCGATGATGCAGACATGGGGTGCCGAGGTGATCGCCAGTCCGTCGAACATGACGCAGACCGGTCGCGATCTGCTTGCCAGGGACCCGAACAATCAGGGCTCGCTCGGCATCGCAATTTCCGAGGCGGTTGAAGAAGCCGCATCGCGCGCCGATACCAATTACGCGCTGGGCTCGGTGCTCAATCACGTTGCCCTGCATCAGACGATCATTGGCCAGGAAGCGAAGAAGCAGTTTGAAAATGCCGGCGACTGGCCGGATGTTATTTTTGCGCCGTGCGGCGGCGGTTCGTCGTTCGCCGGAGTAGCATTCCCGTTCATCGCCGACAATGCGGCGGGTGGGCGCCATGGCAAACCGACGCGCCTCGTAGCCGTCGAGCCGACCTCATGCCCGACGCTGACCAAGGGCGCTTATGCCTACGACTTCGGCGATGCTTCGGGCTTCACGCCGTTGATGAAAATGTACACGCTGGGCCATGACTTCATGCCGCCCGGAATCCATGCGG
>CAJAHZ010000011.1 GCA_903939665.1 uncultured Pseudomonadota bacterium
TCGTGCAAATTCATAGCTACAAATAAAAAATGGGCGAAACGCCCATCCCCGATAAAAATTGCCCCCGAAGGGGCCAGCGGAAGAAAACCGCCGGATTATAACGGAAAACTCCGGCAACGTAAATCCGCTGCCTGCTATTTCCCGACAATCTATCTTTCGCGTGGCTTGCGCAACGGACGGCTCATCGCCGGGTCGTCCATGCCGAAATCTGCAACCAGCTTTTGCACTTCCAGATCTTTCAGTTCCAGCACCTGTCCGCGCTTGAGATTCGACGGCAGGATAAAGGGCCCGTAACGCACGCGCATCAACCGGCTGACGACCACACCAACCGCTTCAAACATGCGCCTGACCTCGCGATTCCGGCCTTCGAAGAGCGACACGCGATACCAGTGATTAGCCCCCTCGCCGCCCGCTTCCTGAAACGTTGCAAACTGCGCCGGACCGTCATCCAGCTCGATGCCGTCAAGCAAGCGTTGACGGGCGTCATCGGGCAATTCGCCGAGAATTCGTACCGCGTACTCGCGCACCAGGTTGTAACGTGGATGCATCAGCCGGTTGGCCAGATCCCCTGAGGTCGTAAACAGTAATAGACCGCTGGTATTGAAATCCAGACGGCCCACGGCCACCCAGCGTCCGCCCAACATTTTGGGGAGTGACGTAAACACTGTTGGGCGGCGATCCGGGTCATCGCGCGAAACAATCTCGCCTTCGGGTTTGTGATAAATAATGACGCGCGGCAGGCGATTCGAGAATTTCAGATGGACCAGCTTGCCATTGACCTTGACGCGATCACCCGGGGCGACCGACTGCCCAACGTGCGCCACTTCGCCATTGACGTTGACGCGCCCGGCCGTAATCAGCTCTTCCATCTCGCGTCGCGAACCGATGCCGCTCTGCGCGAGCAATTTGTGCAGACGCTCGGGTTTACCCGGCACCTCTTTGTGACGTCCACGCTTCGAGTGGTCCTCGGGTGCGGCACGCGGTGCGCGACGTTGTTTTGGCTCGGCGGCTTCCTCCTGCTCGACGGGCGTGTACTCAGCGGCAGAAGCACCGGCACGTGGCGCGCGTGGCGAGGGCGTCGCCGCCGGCCGCCTGGGCGAGCGTGGTGCGGTCGGCGTAGCCGGAGGGCGAAAAGGGGTCTTGCGG
This sequence comes from uncultured Pseudomonadota bacterium, assembly GCA_903939665.1. Classification (GTDB taxonomy): domain Bacteria; phylum Pseudomonadota; class Gammaproteobacteria; order Burkholderiales; family Rhodocyclaceae; genus CAJBIL01. The sequence goes on from CAJAHZ010000011.1 coordinate 1,147, forward strand.
GTTTTATTGGGCATCTGCCAGTTCCAGCGTTTGATTCAGTTGTTCGAGCGGCGGCAATTCGGTCACACTGCGTAAGCCGAGATCGTCGAGAAATTTTTTGGTCGTCGCCAGCAACGCCGGGCGGCCTGGCGTATCGCGATGGCCGACCACGTCGACCCAGCCTCGTTCTTCAAGCACCTTGATGATTTGCGTGGCCACCGTCACACCGCGAATATCCTCGATGTCACCACGCGTGACCGGCTGGCGGTAAGCGATGATGGCCAGCGTTTCCAACACGGCACGCGAGTATTTCGGCGGTTTTTCAGGGTTGAGCCGCTCAAGGTACGGCAGATATTCGGCGCGCGTACGGAAGCGCCAGCCGCTGGCAAGCTGCATCAACTCGGCGGGTCGCCCGACCCAATCTTCGCGCAACTCGTCGAGCAATACCCGCATCACATCATTGCTGATTTCCTGGGTAAAGACCTTCTTCAGATCGGCGACCGACAGCGGCTGCTGCGCCGTCAACAACACGGCCTCAAGAACGCGCTTCATCTCGCCGGTATCGCCAGGCATTGTCGCTGGCATCGCGGGCAATTCGCTTGACGATTCGACCGGCGAATTATTCAATGGATTCGGATTCGGATTTGACTCGGCCATCAGCCAACCTCACGTAAATCGGGGCGAATGTTTCCGCCTGGGTCATTTCAAGCAGATGCTCGCGCGCCAGTTCAAGCATCGCCA
>CAJAHZ010000012.1 GCA_903939665.1 uncultured Pseudomonadota bacterium
CGCGGCTCGAAGCTCACGCACTCCAGCGCCATCTTTCCCGCTTCAATTTTCGACAAATCGAGGATGTCATTGAGGAGGATGAGCAAGCTGCGCGCCGAACTGTGGGCGAGTTCAACGTACTCGCGTTGCCCCGTCGTCAACACCGTCTCGCTGACCAGTTCAAGCATGCCCAGCACCCCGTTCATCGGCGTACGCAATTCGTGACTCATGCTGGCCAGAAACAGGCTCTTGGCAGCGCTGGCTGCCTCGGCCACCTCCTTTGCTTTTTGCAGTTCGGTGACATCGACGCGAAAACCGACGGTATGGCCATCTGCTGTTTTTCGCTCGACAATCCGCAGCCAGTGGTCGTTGTCAATCTTTTGAATCAATTCCGTGTTGCTTGAGCGGTGTGCCTGCATCCGTTCCGCCACCCATTCATCTACCTGACCGACGGCCGCTGGATACTGCCCTCTTTCGGCCCCCACCCGGATGATCTGTTCGAACGTCGCGCCAGGCACGATCAGATCAGCCGATGTTGCGTAGAGCGACCGGTATTTTTCGTTGCAGAAGACCAGCCGGTCTTCGTCGTCATACAAAACAAAAGCCTCGTCGATGGCATCGACCGCCGCTCTCAGGATGCGCTCGTTGCGGCTGATTTTTTCATCGGCCAGTTTGCGTTCGGTGACGTTCGTGCCGGTACCCCGGTAGCCGAGAAAGCGCCCATCGGCTTCGAGAATGGGCACGCCGCTAATGCTCAGCCAGCGGGTTTTCCCGTCGGCAAGTTTGATCGAGTACTCAAACTGATTGAAGGGGCGACGGCACCCCAGGTCGTCCAGATGACTCGCCCATGTCGCCCGGTCACTTTCCATCCAGTCGCTCGACAAATCCTGTCGCCGCTGTCCCAGCATGCTGCCTGGCGATCTGCCGATGGTCGCGGCGGCGTTCGGAGAAAAATAGGAAAAGCGCAAATCTGCGTCCATCTCCCAGAACCACCAATCCGACGCCGCCGAGGAGAAGTCCTGAAAACGTTGCTCGTTCAGCGCGACTCGCCGCTCCAGCCTTCTGCGAACCATGGCGTTGCGCACAGCGCGGCGCAGCGCATCGTGATCGAACTGCCCCTTGACCAGATAATCCTGCGCCCCCGCCTCAAGCGCGTCGCTGGCCAACGCCTGGTCGTCAAGCCCGGTGAGCACGATGATCGCCGGATCGGGAGTCGCTGAACGCATCGCCCGCACCGTCGCCAGCCCCGACGAATCAGGCAGCGACAGGTCGAGCAAAACAACGTCCGGCATGCTGCGCCGGGCCATGGCAATACCATCGGCCAGCGTTTGCGCCCAGACGACAAAATCCGTGTCCGCACTCGGCCCGAATCCGGCGAGCCGCGCCTGCGCCCTAAGCAGACCGAAGTCGCCGGGATCATCCTCAATCACCAGCATCAAGGGGAGTTGAGACGCACGCCCGGTCATGCAACGGGCTCCTCTATTCCTGCCCCCGACTTCGATGCCTGCGCCAGCTTCAACCAATGCTCGATCGCGCTGAAAAGTTGTTCGGGATCGTACGGTTTGGCAATCTGATCGTTGATGCCTGCCTGCAGGCATTTTTCGCGGGTATCGGCAAAGGCCTCGGACGTCAGCGCCAATATCGTCGTATTGGCGCACTGAGGAATCTGCCGGATGCGCCGGCTTGCCTCGGCGCCATCGACATCCGGCATGAACAGATCCATCAGGATCAGGTCGTACTGCCTGCGACTGGCCAGATCGACGGCTTGCCCGCCATCGGCGACCAGATCGACTTGCATGCCTTTGCTCGACAGCAACTCAAAGAGAATCTCCAGATTGAGGATATCGTCATCGGCCACGAGAACGCGGATTCCGGACAGGGAAAGCCGCCCACCGGTTGGCGACCCCAAGACTTTCCGGGCTCCCGGAAACGCCACTTTCAGGCGAATGGCGAAGGAAAATTCGCTGCCCTCGCCGGGCACGCTGCGCATCTCCAGACGCCCCCCCATCAACTCGACCAGACTCCGGCTGATCGCCAGACCCAGGCCCGTTCCACCATAGGCGCGCGTGCTGCTGTTGTCGGCCTGCTCGAAGACGCGAAAAACCCGCTCGATATTTTCGGCAGCGATGCCGATACCCGTATCGGCCACGCTGAACTGCACCAGCACGCCTTCGGCATCGAGCGCCTTCAGCCGCGCGCTCAAGCTCACTTCGCCCCGCTCAGAAAATTTCACGGCATTGCTGACCAGGTGGCCCAGCACCTGCCTGATCCGCACGGGATCGCCCAGAAGATACGCGGGCAGCGCCGGGTCGCACGCCATGGTCAGCGAAAGCCCTTTTGCCGTCGCCTGACCTTCAAGCACTGCCAGCACATCGCGCAGCAGCGAAGCCGGTTCGAAACCTCGTTCGTCGAGAACGACCTTTCCCGCTTCGATGCTCGCCATGTTCAATACATTGTTCAGAATATTCATCAGACGGGCGGCGGAAATATCAATATTCGACAAGCGATCAAGCACTTTCGGGTCAGTGGCGTCATCGATCAGGATCGAAGTCATCCCCATGATGCCATTCATCGGCGTACGGATTTCGTGGCTCATGTTGGACAGAAAAGTGCTCTTGGCGTGGCTGGCCGCCTGCGCGGCTTCCAGTGCGCGCGCCAGTTCGGCGGTGCGCGCCGCCACCAGCTCCTCAAGGTGCTGCTGGTGATGCACGAGATGCTGTTCCAGCCGGCCCCGCACCAGTGCGTGGCGCACGGCACGCCCAAGCGCGTCATGATCGAACTGGCCCTTGACCAGATAATCCTGCGCGCCCGCCTCAAGAGCGGCGAGCGCCACGGCTTTTTCATCGTGCCCGGTAAGGACCACAATCGCCGAATCCGGCGCCGCGGCGCGCATCGCCTGTACGGTGGCAAGGCCCGAGGAATCGGGTAGCGACAGGTCGAGCAGAATGACATCGGGCAGGAGCCGCCGGGCGGCATCGAGCCCTTCGGCAAGCGTCTCAGCGCTCGCGGTGGACACCATTTCCGCGCGTGGCCCTAGGCCGGCAAGGCGCAGATGGGCATAAAGCAGGCCCAAATCGCCGGCATCATCCTCGACCACCAGAATCGACAAATTCTCCTTGGATTCTTCATTCATCACATTTCTCCGGCAATAGCTTTGGAAGCAAGGCAATTTCCATAACGGCAGGTTTCACTCGGCGCGCTTTGGCAAACGCACCAGGCCGAACCAGTACGTTGCAAGCGTCTGAACGGCGGCAACGAATTCATCGAGCCCCACCGGCTTCAGCACGTAACCTGCCGCACCGAAGCGGTATGCGGCCGCCAGATCCGCAGCCAGCGCCGACGTGGTGACCACGACGACGGGAATCGCGCGCAGGTGTTCGCTCTGCTTGATCGCCCGCAGCGTCTCGAGCCCGCCTTTGCCCGGCATCTTGAGGTCAAGCAGAATCAGATCGGGGCGAGGCAAGCCGGGGGACCGGTCGTTCTGATGCCCCAGACCGACAAGGGCATCAAGACCATCGTTAGCAAAGCTCAGGTCCAGAGGAAAGCCGCTTTTCTTCAGCGCCAGTTCCATCAGATGCGCGTCGCCGGGTTCATCATCGACGATCAGTACGCGCAAGGCATGAGTATGGGTCATGGCTTGCCCAAGCACGTGCCGGGGGACGATTGCGTATTATTCAAGTGACTTTCTCCACGGGCAACTCAACGTAAAACCGGCAACCTTGACCTTCTCCCGGCGATTCAACCCAGATGCGTCCGCCATGGTGCTCGGCAATCTTGCGGCACAGCGTCAGACCAATGCCGGTGCCTTCGTAGGCGACACGTGACTGCAGGCGCTGGAACATCTGAAACAAGCGGTCGATCTGGTCAGGAAAGATGCCGATGCCGTTGTCGGCGACGCACAGTCGCCAAACGTTGCCCATGCTTTCGCCGGTCACCACGATTTCCGGAAGACGCCCGGCAACGCGGAATTTGACGGCGTTGCCGATCAGGTTTTGCAGCAGCCGCAGCATTTCGTCCGGACGAGCGAGCAGTGGCGGCCAATCGCCTTCGATGCGCACGCTGGCCTGCGCTTCGGCAATGGCCGGTTGCAGGATGTGCAGCGCTTCGTCGAGCACGCTGCGGCTCTCGATGCGTTCCTGCGGCAGCTCCTTGCGGCCAACCCGCGAGTAATCGAGCAGGCCGGAAAGCATGGCATCCAGACGCCTCGCGCCATCGATGGCGAAGTTGAAGTAGTTGCGCTGGTCGTGGCCGAGCTGATCGGCGAGGCTGGTTTCGAGTAATTGCAGGTAACTTGAAATCATGCGCAGCGGTTGCCGCATATCGTGCGAGATACCGTAGCTGAACTGCTCCAGTTCGCTGTTGGAACGCTGGATTTCCGCCTCGGCCAGCTTGCGCCCGGTGATATTGGTATGGGTGACGACAACGCCCTGCGAAACCGATTCTCCGAGTGGCGTGACGTTCATGCTGAACCAGCGCTTTTCCTTCGGAGAATGGCATGGGTATTCAAGACTGAAGCTGGACAAGGCTCCTGCAATCACGCCCCGAATGCCGTCGTTGGCCTCCTGCGCGCCGTCCGTCGAAATGCCGCTGGCAAGGCAACAGATGGCCGGATAGCTGGCGCCGACTTCGCAGCCGGATGGCGCGCCATTTTCGAGCAAAAATCGCCGCCAGGGTTCGTTGACCGCAATGATGACCCCATCGCGGTCGAGCACGGCGATCTCCGATGCAATGGCGTTGAGGATGCCTTGCTTGAAAGCCTCGCTTTCCTTCAGCGCCTCTTCCCGCTGACCGAGATTTTCGAGCAGACGATTGAAGGCGCCGATCAGCTGACCAATTTCGTCCTGACTATCGACGTTCAAGAGCTTCACGGGCTGGGTGGCATCGCTCAGGCTGGCCAGGGTTTGCACGGTCACCAGCAGAGGCAAAAGCTGGCGCCTCAACATCCACCAGCTCAGGCTGCCGGCCAGCAGCGTGAGAAACAGGGTGGCGATCAGCATGCGCTGCTGCATATCGTGGATCGGAGAAAAAGCTTCTTCGGTGGGGAGCACGATGCCGAGAAACCAGCCTGCTGAAGGAATCCCCTTGGCGGCGCTCAACTCCTCAACACCCCGGGAATTAACCGAGACGCCATAGCCCTCAAACCCCTGCATATAGCGGTCAAGCATCGGATTGATGCCGGTCGCCGGCAGCGCCTGCATGATGCGGCTTTTGTCCGAGGCGGTGACAATCAGCCGGTATTGCGACGCGTTAAGCAGGTAGCCGCCGGTCTTGCCGTAACGGCTACCGATCAAGGTGTCGAGAAAATTGTCTTTGCTCAGGTCGGTGACGCCCGCCAGGACACCAATCACTTTGCCATGTGCATTGCGAATCGGCGCCGCCATGACAAAGACCGGCGCCAACAGTTTCTTTCCCATGACTGGCCGACCGATCGACGACCGCCCCTCCTGCAACGCGGCGACGACGAAGTCCCTGTCCATGTAATTAACGCCGTGCCGTTCAACCGAGAGAGGGAAGGATGCGATCGCCGTGCCGTCGCCCCGCATGGCGAAGGTGCCGCCGTTAAAGAGTATTTGCAGCAAGGGGCGCTGTTCAAGCAACTGCTGCAGGGCCGCCGGCTGATCGAGCAAGTGCGTATCAATGGCGCTGGCGATCAGTTCCAGCGCCTTTGCCCGGTCTCTCAAGCGATCATCGATTTCCTTTGCAATGGAAGACACCGTCGAAAACTGCTGGTCGCCGAGCAGAACTCGCATATCGTCGCGCAGCGCCCGGCTGGCATAGAACGCCAGTGACCAGAGGCTGATCACAAAAATGACCAGGGTAAAGAGCGTCACTTTTGTCTGGATCGATCCCCGTCGAAATGGATTGGCTCGTGCGGATCGTTTCTGGAGCGCGTCGGCTGTCATGACGCTTCTCCGGCGGGCATTGGCAAGCTGAGCGTGAAGGTGCAGCCCTGCCCTTCGCCCAAGGACGTCACCACGATGCTTCCGCCATGGTGCTCGGCAATCCTGCGGCACAGCGCCAGGCCGATGCCGGTGCCTTCATAGGCGGCTCGTAACTGCAGTCGCTGGAATACCTGAAACAATCGACCGGCCTGACCCGGAAGAATGCCGATCCCGTTGTCGACAATGCTGACGCGCCACGCCTTGTCGACGATTTCGCTGCTCACGACGATCTCCGGCGTTCGCCCGGCGACGCGGAATTTCAGCGCGTTGCCGATCAGGTTTTGCAGCAGACGCAAGACTTCATCGGCGCGGACGAGCACGCGCGGCCAGTCGCCTTCAATGCGGACATCGGCTTGTGCTTCATCAATCGCCGGCTGCAGGAAGCGCAGCACTTCCTCGACGACGGCGCGGCTTTCGGCCCATGCCACCGGCTCACCCTGGCGACCGACCCGCGAGTAATCGAGCAGATCGACCAGCATCTGGTCAAGCCGTTTCGCCCCGTCGATGGCGAAGTTGAAATACCTGCGCTGCTCGGGGTTGAGTTGATTGGCGAGGCTCGTGTCAAGCAGCTTCAGATAGCTTGAGATCATGCGCAGTGGCTGGCGCATGTCGTGCGAAATGGCATAGCTGAACTGTTCGAGTTCGCTGTTGGAGCGCAGCAGTTCAGCCTCGAATTGCTTGTACACGCTGATGTCTTCGATAACGCCCCAGACTGCGGACTTTTCGCTGGCTTCAGCACAGATTGCGCCACTGATTTTAATGGGATAACGAGAACCGTCTTTGCGAATATATTCCTTCTCATTCGGGCCAAATTTGCCTGTCTCGTTGAGGTCGCGAATCTGTTGCAACTCCTGAGACTCATACTCCCGGGGCGTAATGTCCCAGTAACTCAAACTCAAAAACTCATCCCTGGTGTAGCCGATTGACTGTAAAACAGCACGGTTAACTTCCAAAAATTCGCCGCTTGCATGATCGACCAGCGCCATACCCACGGGTGACAATTCAAAAAGCATGCGGAATTTATTTTCCGTATGACGAAGCTGCGCTTCTGCCTGTTTGCGCTCCGTAATATCGGTGATAAAGCCGTGCCAGACTATCGATCCGTCTGCTTCGCGCTGGGGTAGCGCGTTGCCGAACAGCCAGCGCTCCGTACCCTCCTCAAAGCGCACCCGATACTCCTGCGACCACGGGGTCAATTCCTGTGCCGATTGCTCGATCGATGCCCGGACGAGGCGAAAGTCATCCGGGTGGAGGACGGCATCCACTTTTGACGCATCTTCGCGGACTTCTTCCGGGTCGAGGCGGTAGATTTTCCGCATTGCTTCGCTGGCGAAAGGAAAGCAGGAACTGCCGTCAGGGCGCAGACGATACTGGTAGATCAGCCCCGGCACCCGTGAGGTGAGCTCTTGCAGAAGCGTCAGCGACTTTTCTTGTGCTTTCGAATGACGCTGCCGGGCGACGACGTACCAGGAGGCGAGCAGCGCGATCAGCAAAAGAAAACCACTGGCGATGGCGGCTTGATTTTCAAGGTTGGCGCTGACTTTCCTGTGGTCGGCCAGCACTTCTTTCGTATCCAGTCCGATCGAAATACCCAGGGGGTACGAAGGCAGCTTTCTGAAGTGCAGCATCCGTTCGACGCTGTCCAGCACCGAACGTGACGTGTAGGTGCCGGCTTGCTCCCCTTTGGCAAGTCTTGCAACCATTGGCGTGGCTGACAGGTCACCCGAAAATCGTTCGCTTTGCCCGACTCTTCTGGCCCGGACAGCGCCATCAAGCCCGAACAATGTCGACACCCCTTGCTTGCCCAGCTTGAGTTCGCTGTAAAAACCAGAGAAATAGACGGGATCAAGCGATGCGACGACGACGCCGCCAAATGCGCCATTTTTCCCCGGAATGCGTCGGGAAAGCTGGATCGACCACTTCCCCGAAGTTCGGCCGAGAATCGGGCGGGAGACAAACAGACCCGCCTTGCCGGGCATCAGATGGACTTTGAAGTGTTCGCGGTCCGAGAGGTCGACCCGGCTGCTGATCGGCAGGTTGCTGTGTCGAAGCACGCCGTCCGCACCCACCACGGATACCTGAAGAACGACGCGTGTGTCGATCAGGCCTTCCTCGACCATCGTTTTCAGGTCAATCCGGTCGCCATCGACACGGTATCGGGCAACCACCAGGCGCAGCGTCTGATCGGCACTGGCCAATGTGCGCTCGGCATGTTCCTGACTGACCCGCGCCAAGTTGATGATGTCACCTTCTGCGGCGTCGAGCGTTCGCGTCCGGTCTTCGGCAATCAGGCTGAACACGTGAGACCAGACGGCGACCAGCAAAAGTACGGCAACCAGCCAGATTGGCAGATGGTGGCCGGACAAAGCCGCTACGCTCGTGGCTAGCTTGGCTGTGGGCTCTGATGGGTGCTTCATCGCGCACTTTCCCTGGCGAGCGGCATCTCGACATGGAAGCAACTGCCCATGCCCTCGCCTGCCGATGCCACCCGAATGCTGCCGCCATTGTGTACAGCGATCTTGCGGCACAGTGCCAGACCAATGCCGGTACCCTCATAGGCGGTGCGTGGCTGCAGGCGCTGAAACACCTGAAACAGCCGACCGGCTTGATCCGCCGGGATGCCGATGCCGTTGTCGGCAACGCTCACCTGCCATCGCTTATCGACGACACGGCTCGATACCGTGACCTCCGGGAGCCGCCCGGCAACGCGAAACTTCAGCGCGTTGCCCATCAGGTTTTGCAGCAGGCGGACCATTTCATCGGGGCAGGCCAGAATGCGCGGCCAGTCGCCTTCAATGTGGATATCTCCCCGCGCCTCATCAATCGCCGGCTGCAGAAAGTGCAGCGCTTCGTCGAGCGCGACGCGGCTGTCGATCCAGGCCAGCGGCTGACTCATGCGACCGATGCGCGAGTAGTCGAGCAGGCCAAGCAACATCTGATCGAGCCGCTTTGCACCGTCGATGGCGAAATTGAAGTAGCCGCGCCTTTCGTCATCGAGCTGCTCGGCCAGGCTTGTCTCGAGCAGTTGCAGATAACTCGAAATCATCCGCAATGGCTGGCGCATGTCGTGCGAAATCGCATAGCTGAACTGTTCAAGCTCGCTGTTGGAACGCAGCAGTTCTGTCTCGGCACACTTTCGTACGGAGATGTCGGCAATGAAGGCCGTGAAATGGACGATGCCGGCGCTCTGATGTTGCATGATGGACAGTTCGACGGGGAACTCTTCGCCGTTTTTACGCAGCGCGCTAATCTCGACACGCCGATTCATTACCCGCTGTTCGCCGGTCGCCAGAAAGCGGGCCAGGCCGTGCCGGTGTGCGTCGCGATGCTGCGGCGGTATGATCGTCGCATCAAGCGCCATGCCCAGCGCTTCGTTTTTGCTCCAGCCGAAGACGGTTTGCGCACGGGGGTTCCAGTCGGTGATCCGCCCCTCGCAATCCATGCCGATCACCGCATCAAGCGCCGTATCGAGGATGGCACGCAGGTGGGCCTGGCGATTGAGCGTGTCGGCTTCCGCCAGCTTGCGCTGGGTGATATCCACGCCAGTGACGGCGATTAGCGATTCCTCCCCGGCATTGACCGGGATGGCATGGAACAGGACAGTCATCGCGCCGCCAGCGGCCATCGGATGATCCGCCTCGATGCTGCCGGCCTGCCCCGCTGCGGCCCGGCGCAGGAGTTGTTCCAGCGCATTTTTGTCTTCGGCGCTCGTCCACCAGGGCGTGTCGGGAAAATAGCAGCCCAGCACTTCCTCTTTCTGACGACCGATGACTGCCAGCGCGCGTTCATTGACCTCAAGCAGATGCCCCGTGCTGTCCAGAACGCCGGCCAGAAAATTGGATTGCTCGAAGAGCGCGCCAAACAGCGCTCTGCGATGCACCAGTCGCCGGTGGGTGGCCAAAGCACGGGCATTGGCCCGCGCCGCACGAACAAAAGCAAAGCCCAGTGCCAGCGTGAATAGCGCTGTCAGCACGCCGGCAATGAGGGCCTGTTTGTGCCAGGCGGCAAGGTAATAAGGCCGCGCCTGCGCCACCTGAAGATAAAACGGATAATGATCAAGCTTGCGGAAACTGGCGATACGCTCGACCCCGTCGGTATCCGAGGTGTAGGCCAGTGTGCCGGTCAATTCGCCTGCCTCGATGCGCTGGCGGACCGGATTACTCTCAGGCAGCGGATGCTTGAAGTCGCTGGCCAAACTCGGCGGCTGGCGTAACGCCAGAGTGAAGCTGTCGCTGCGACGCAGGACACTGGCGCCCTGCGCGCCAACGTCGATCCCGGAAAGCAGTTTGGCGAAAGCTTCCAGGTCAAGCAATGCGGTGGTGACCCCGAGAAACGCCCCCGCTTTGTCTCTGACCCCGCGGGCAATGACAATCGACAGACGACCGGTGGTGCGCGCAATCAGCGCGTCGGAAAAAACCAGTGCGTTGCCCGGCGTGTCGCGCAGGCGGGTAAAGTAAGGCCGGTCGGCCACATTGCTGCGACTGGCGCGGCGATCCGACGAGTAAAGCATGTCGCCATCGGCATCGAAATAGTAAGCTCCCGACACATCCGGGAAATTCAGCAGCATTCTCGCCATGTTGTCGCCAACGTGCTTCTGTACCGTGCCAAGGGGCGACTTCTGCATCATCGACGGCGTCGACTCGTTCGCCAACTCGTTCAGCACGGCATCGGCGCGCGCCAGGCTTCCTGTCAGGCGGGATTCAATCGCCAGCACCAGATTGCGGGTGCTGAGTTCAGCCGCCTGTACCGCCTGCTGGTAACTCGCCCACAAAAAATAGCCCAGCATCGCCAGCAGGCAGGCCAAACTAACAGCGAGCAAGCCAAAATAGGCTTGGTTTGAACGGCCGGAATGCGCAGTAGCGAGCTTGTTGACCATGAAAACCAATGTACGCTGATACCTGCATCAGGGTAATCGCCTACTCTTGGTAAATCCATACCTCGATTGAAGGATATTTTCCTGCGAAAGATCAGCGCGCACCCACCCACTTCGCCGGCTAACGCCAGCTTGGGTAGCCCGCTTGTGTCAAACGGTGATGGTGAACCGGGAAACGCGCAGCGTCAGGTTATTGGCCAGTTGCTTGAGTTGCTCGGCGTAGCTGGCCGAACTTTCGGCCATGCGCTTGTTTTCTTCGGACATGATGGCGATTTTTTCAACGTTGATCGAGATGTCTGCCGACGCGATGGTTTGCTCCGCCAGCGCGGCGGAAATTCCGGCAACGGCTTCGGCAACCCTGTCGGTGCTGTTGCGTATATCGGCAATGCTGTTGCCGGCCCGCGCAGCAAAGGTGACGCCTTCCTCGACCTGCGCAACGCCGTTCTCCATGTTGCTCACGGCCTGCGTACTGCCGGTCTGGATGCTGCCGATCATGCTCTCGATTTTTCGCGTGGAGAGGGCGGTGCGTTCTGCCAGTTTGCGCACCTCGTCTGCGACCACGGAAAAACCCCGCCCCGACTCGCCGGCCCGGGCTGCTTCGATCGCGGCATTCAGGGCCAGCAGATTGGTCTGCTCGGCAATCTCCTTGATCACATTGACGATCGCGGAAATTTCCTGGGACTCCTGCCCCAGTTGAGCCACCGAGCCCGACGCGCCGCGCACCGTGTTGGCGATTCGGGTCATGCTGCCCACCGCTTGCTCAATCACTGCCGCGCCCTGGCTCGAAGTCCTGCCCGACGCATCGGAAATCCGCTCTGCCGCCTGCGCATTTTCGGCCACATGGCCGATGCTCGCGTTCATCTCCTCAATGCCGGCAGCCATGGTCGCAGCGGCATCGCTCTGCAGGCCCGACTGGATGGCGACCCGGCTGGAGGTGTCGGAAAGGTGATCCGCACACTCCACCAGTTGCCGCGCAGCACTCTGGATGTCGGCAATGGCATCGGTCATGCTGGCGGCCATGACTTGAGTGGCCGTCAGCAGTCGCCCGGTTTCATCTTCGCCATGCGGCGGAAGTTGTATCACCAGGTTGCCCCCGGCAATAAGCTGCATGGCGGTTACGGCCTCAGCGAGGGGGCGGCTGACCCAGCGCCGGGTGCTCAGAAACACCACCCCCATCAGGAGCAAGGCGAGGCAGCCGGCGCCGAGAATCAGGCGATTGCGAACGGTCGCGGCCTCTTCCGCCAGTTCGTCACGGTAGGTGCTGGAGGCCAGCACCCAGTTCCACTGAGGAAAATGGGCGAACACGGCGACCTTCTCCCGAGGCGCGACCTCACCCCGGGCAGTGTTGGCAAACTGGTAGTAGAGGGTACCGGTTTTTTTCTCGACCATTTCGCTGACAAAAGCCACGCCGTTGGCATCTTTCGCGTCAAGCAGGTTGGTGCCTTCCTTGGTCGGGTGGATCATCAACCGGCCCTTGTCTTTGCCATTGTCCGCATCCAGCGCAAAGATATATCCCGTGCGACCGAATTTGACACTGCGGATGCGCTCTTTTAAGACCGTGAGTTCCGCGGTGAACTCCAGACCAATAAAGAGCACGGCGACGACGCGACCGGATTTGTCCATCTGCGGAAGGTAGCGGGTCATGTAATCCAGGCCGAAAAGCCGGGCCTTGCCGGTAAACGCTTGCCCCTTGATCAACAAGGCGTAGGCCGGATGCGTCGAGTCCAGCAGCGTACCCACCGCCCGCTCGCCGTTTTCCTTTTTCACCGAGGTAGCCACCCGGACAAAACTGTCCCCTTTGCGCACGAAAATAGTGGCTACGGCCTGGGTGGTGGCGGTGAAGCTATCGACCCCCTCGAAATGCCGATTCAGTATCGTGTTGCCGGACTTGAGCTGCGGCGTGGCGACGCCGCCAACATCGATGAGCGTTGCCTCATCCACGCCGAATCCGGCCGGATAGCCGGCAAGCAGCATCTTGCCGAGCCGCTCCGCGTTTTTCTCCATGGCGTCGTTATAAGCGGCCAGCATATCCAGCGCTTGCTGATTGGCCTGACGAATATTGGTGAGGCTTTTCTCCTCAAGCACCTGGCCAAGCCACAGGGTAAGAGAGCTGATCGTGATGACAAACAACAAGACCAGGGCCAGCGCCTGAACAGCGTTGAGCTTGGCAGCAATCGGCCAGTTGCGAAATGAGCGGGAGGCGGACATGGATTTCCAGTAGGGGTTGTGCAAGAGGGGCGCGCAACATGACGTTCGCAAACACCCGCCGGCACTGTACGCCGTTACGCAGAGCAAAGGAATCCAGCGCCAATGGTATTTACCTACCTACATCGAGGTACGCCCCCACGGTAAAAAGCGACCGAGGGACCTTGCCGGTGCGCCGGCGCTCCACAAAAACCGGCGCGCATTCCCTGGTCGCGACAAAGCATTCAATCAGCAGCCATCGGCGCCATCGGCGCCATCGTTATCGCGATAAGAAGCGCATGCAGACCGCCGACCAATTCGTCACTGGCCGCTTCAAGTTCCGGGATGCGCGATTGGGCTTCGTTACGCTGCCCCTGTCCGTGCAGCGCAACCAGTTCGCGACCGACGGCGTGCAACTTTTCGTGCAATGGCTCGATCTGCGTGAATCGTGGCATGTGGCTGAAACGTTGCGCCCCGTCGCTTTCATACCATTGCCCGAATCGACAAAGCGTGGTCGCCTGCGGCGGCGGCTTCCTCTCCTCGCTCGCGGTTGCCAGAAGAAAAAACTTTAGATCATCCAGCCAGCGCCGCTGATCCTGCTCGGCCATGATCAAGCCCATATCTTCAGGCGCGCAGGCCATGCTCGCCGACATGACCCAGGCATCGTCCGGCCGCCACTCGGCGACCCAGCGCGGAAAGTCCTCTGCCGGCATCGGTCGGGCAATGCCATAGCCCTGCGCCAGATCGCAGCCCATCTGCAATAGCATGACGCCGTGTTCGACGGTTTCGACACCTTCAGCGATCACGCGGCGGCGAAACGTCTTGGTCAGGCCGATGATGCCCTGCACGATGGCCAGGTCATCGCCGTCGTTCAGCATGTCGCGGATGAAGCTCTGGTCGATCTTGAGCGTGCCCGCCGGCAGGCGCTTGAAATAGGTGAGCGAGGAATAACCCGTGCCAAAGTCGTCCAGCGCAAAATCCACCCCGAGCGCCTGGCATTCGGCCATCAGCGAAGTAATGTGGCTGATATCCTCGAGCGCTGCGGTTTCCAGCAATTCGATCTCAAGGCAATGGCTCGGCAGCCCGGGGTAAGGGGCGAGGAAGGCTTTCAGGCGGAAAACGAAGTCGTCCCGGGCCAGATGGTAGGCCGAGATATTGACGCTGACGACCACCTCGAGCCCGGCATCGCGCCACGCACTGATCTGGCGCAGCGCTTCCTGAATGACCCATTCGCCCAGCGCGACATCGGCCGGACCGTTCTCGATCACACCGAGAAACTGCGCCGGCATGAGCAGGCCGCTCTCGGGATGTTGCCAGCGGATCAGTGCCTCGGCGCCGATCACGCGGCCGCGCCGCATGTCGACTTTCGGTTGGTAATGTAGGCACAACTGGCCGGCTGCCAGGGCGACGGCGAACTGTGCCAGTCCTTCGCGCCGCGCGCGCAGCCCCTGATCGTGCGAGGTGTCGAACAGATGATAGCGATTGCGTCCGGCTTCCTTGGCGGCATAAAGCGCCTGATCGGCGTGCCGCAGCAGGGTGTCGACGTCGGCGTCATCATCGGGAAACAGGGCGACGCCAACGCTGGCCGAGATGTAGACGGCTACCCCGTCAAGCACCGTCGGCTCGGCGATCGAACGCAGCAGCCGGGAGAGGACGAGATCACACTCGGTCGTTGATTCCAGGTCGCCCAACAGCAGCACGAATTCGTCGCCGCCGATGCGCGCCACGCTGTCGCCGCCCCGCAACGATTGCGCTAGGCGTTGAGCAACTTGAATGAGCAGACGATCGCCGAACTGATGGCCATACTGATCGTTGATCGGTTTGAAGCCATCGAGATCCAGATAACAGACGGCCAGCAGACGACCGTTGCGGCGTGTCTGCAACATGGCAACGCCCAACCGGTCGGCCAGCAGGACCCTGTTAGGCAGTTGGGTCAGTGCGTCGTAATGCGCCAGATGCTCAAGGCGAGCCTCGTGGGCTTTCAGATCGGAGATGTCGGTGAACACCGCGAGATAGTGATCCGCCGATGAGTCAACGCCTTTCAGGATGCTGATCGACAGCAGTTCCGGATAAACTTCGCCGTTTTTTCGACGGTTCCATATTTCGCCGTGCCAATGCCCATCGCGCTTGATCGTCGCCCACATGCTCGAATAGAAGACGGCATCGTGACGCCCCGAACTGATGATGCTCGGATTCTGGCCGACGGCCTCTTCGCGCGTATAGCCGGTGATTTCACAAAAACGCGGATTGACGTCGACGATGGCGCCGTCAATATGGGTCAGCATGATGCCTTCGCGGGCATTGTCAAAAACACCGGCCAGCAGTTTGAGACGATTTTCGGCCACCCGTCGGGCCGTCACGTCGAGCAGCATCGAGCAGGTACAGCGCTGCCCATCGTATTGAATTGCCGTGCCGCTGGTTTCGATATCGACGGCGCCCCCCTCGAACGTCAGCATCCTTATTCCTGCCGACTCGATCTGGCCGCCATTCGTCCGCATGCGTTCAATGCGACTGCCTACCAGCGCACGGGAATCCGGATGCACAAAATCGAGCGTCGGGTGGCCGACAACATCGTTGATCTGTGCTGCGCCCAGCAGGGCAAGCAATTTTCTGTTGACGTAAAGGATGATTCCGTCCCGCTGTATGAGCATCGCCACCGGCGAATCCTCAGTTATTGAACGAAAGCAATCTTCACTTTCCTTCAATCCGGACGGCAGCGGGTTTCGCGCAGCGGCCTGCCGCTTTGCCCCAATTTCAGCAGGCGCAAGCGGGATCATTCCGGAAGGCATGCCGGCCTGCTTTCCTGCAAGCGCTGGTTGAGCGCGGCAAATTCGACGGCAAAGCGTTGCAGGTTGGCCTGGTCACGCTCGATTTCGCGATGCAGCATGACAACCCGCAGCCCGGCCCGCAGTCGGGCGGCGAGCACCTTCGACTTGAGCGGCTTGGTGAGAAAATCGTCAGCACCGGCTTCGAATGCCTCAACGAGGTGCTCTTCCTTGTCCATGCTGGTCAGCAGCAAGATATAAACACCCCGCCCGACCTCGGTTTCGCGCAGTGCGCGGATCAGTTCGATGCCGTTCATTTCAGGCATCGACCAATCGACAATCATCAGTTGCGGACGCTCGCGCAGCGCCAGGTCAAAGCCTTGTCGCCCATTCTCCGCTTCCAGGCAATCCAGCCCGACATGGGCCAGCAGCGCTTTGAGAAGGCCGCGCATGATGCGGTCGTCTTCCACGACCAGAACACGAATTTTCTCGCCGTCGCCTGCGGCGCACAGTGCGCCAAGCGGCCCATCAGCCGGCGCGAGGGAAACTTTCATCAGTTCGGCAAACGGCGGCAGCGTTTGCTGTGGCACATCAAGCAGGCAGCACCAATCAGCCCAGTCACGCACCATGTTGTCGCACAGATCGGTCAGTGTCTCCGGCGAGATGGCAAGTTTGCCGCCGAGCAGGAAAAGCTCCGCCATCAAGCCGCGCCGCTGGTTCTTTGCCGCGAGGCAGACATCGGCGATGCGGGAGGCGAGCATCAAGCCGAGAAAGACCCGCTCGGCTCTGGAGCCAGCTGCAAACGCTGCGATTGCCGGTTGTTCGTGGCAGCGCACCGGTTCAACCAGCGCAGCAGGCACGCCCCAGTCTTCGAGCAGGATCGCAGCAAGATCGGCATGATCGAGGCCGAATGACTGTTGTTCCCGAAACATGAGATCACGGGTGCTTGCCGGGTTTTCTGCCAGCAGGCCGGAATACGCCTCGGGAAACGCCGTGGCCAGCGCCAGTTCGCCAATGTGGGCGAGGAGCGCCAACGTAAAGGATTCATCAGCGGGCATGGCACGGGTGATGCCCGCCACCGCTTGCATGGCGACTGCCCGGGCAAGATTTCTCGACCAGAAAGCAATGTAGTCGAAGTTCCGGCAAGCGCCGGAGCGGCTGTCATTCATCAACGAAAAACCGAGCGCCAAGCCTCTGACCGCCGTCAACCCAAGCACGCTCAACGCATCCTGAATGGCAAGTAGCGGGCGTCCACCTGGTGCGCGGCAGACATTGGCGAGCTTGAGCAAGCGGGCAACCAGAGCGGGGTCGGCTTTGACGGCTTGCGCCAATTGCGCCAGCGAGACGTTGTCCCGCCGCGTCAGCCCGAGCACGGCAAGCGCCGGCCCTTTCGGCGACGGCAGCAGACCGGACGACTTCAGTTGCTCAAAGTGAGCGCGTTGCGCTGGCGTGGTGGCCATGTTCCCTCATCGAACAAGCCAGAAATAGGAGGGCAACTGCAAATGAGGCAGGCTGGCTTGCTGGGGATTTACTGTACGCGATTACCCCTGCCGGGGTAATCCACTGTCATTGGTATTTTCATACCTCAACGGAGGTATGTTTTGCCGGCGCGACTACTTAGACGATCTCCAGCTTGTGCTCAATCGCGTAACGCGTCAGTTCGGCAATACTGTGCAAATCAAGCTTGCGCATCAGGTCGCGCCGATGCGTGACGACGGTGGCCGGCGTGATATTCAGGCGCACCGCGATTTGCCCGGAAGTGCAACCGGTGGCGACCAGTTCGAGCACCTGCCGTTGTCGTGCACTCAACCGACCCGGCTTGGCGGACTCCTGGTGACGCTCTTTCTCTTCGGCAGCCGCCCGGTCAGGCGGTTTGACGGCATCACGGATCAGCGACTCGATGCGCCGCAACAGGTGTGCGCCCTCCAGATCAAGTCGCTTGTGATTGCTGATATCCAGATGCGTGCCGCAGGCGCGCAGCGGATTGCCGGCTTCGTCGCGTTCAACAACCTTGCCGTGATCAAGCACCCAGACCCAGTGCCCGTCCTTGTGGCGCAAGCGATGCTCGGATTCATAGGCGGCGATTTCGCCTTTCAGGTGCGGGTCGAGCGATGCATGGATGGCGGGCAGGTCTTCCGGGTGGACGAGCAACTCCCAGCTGCGCACATGCGGCTCGATTTCGTCCATGCGGTAGCCGAGCATGGCGCACCAGCGTTCGTTGAATACCACCTCGCCGCTGGCAATGCGCCAATCCCATAAGCCGAGGCCGGAAGCGGCCAGCGCCAACTCCAGCCTTTGTTCGCTCAGCCTGATCTGCGCCTCAGCGTGCTTGCGTTCGCTGATGTCCTGTTTGATCGCGACAAAATGCTGAATTGCGCCATCACCGCGGCTGACCGGAGCAATCGCCAGCGCCTCGTCGTACAAGCTGCCGTCCTTGCGCCGATTGACAAGCTCGCCGCGCCACTCCTGCCCCGACAGGATGGTTGCCCACATCTGCTGATAGAACGCCTGATCCTGCCGGCCGGACTTGATCAGCGCACTGGGGTTGCGCCCCAGTGACTCCGCCGCCGAAAAACCGGTCAATTGCGAGAAGGCTTTATTGGCCCACTCGATGGTCCCGTTAATGTCGGAAATCACGATGCCGTCGGCAGCCGAATCCAGCGCCACTTCAAAGAGCCGCAAACGCGACTCAAGCTTGCCGCGCACCAGTGCATAGCGTATCGCGCGCCCCAGGCTATGCTGATCAAACTGGCCCTTGACCAGATAATCCTGTGCGCCGGCATTCAATGCCGCATTGGCCAGCGCGTTGTCGTCCTGCCCGGTGAGTACGACGATGGGGGTGTCGGGAAATGCAGCACTCATTGCCCTGACTGTCGGGATGCCGGTCGAATCGGGCAGCGAAATATCCAGCAGAACGAGATCAGGCTTGTCCTGACGGGCCTTCGCCAGCCCTTCGGTCAGCGTCGTGACCCAGGCCACCTGCAGCTTGTCACTGCCATGCCAAAACCCGGCCTGTCGCAGATAGGCATCAACCAGCCCGAAATCGCCGGGATCATCCTCGATGACGAGAATCGACAGGGCCTGCGGCAGGGTATCGATAACGCCCACGGAAGACGCCAGGGATGAACGCTTAGGCAAGTTTTTTCTCTTCAGCGAAATGACGGTACTGCATGTCCGATTGAAGGATGTGTGCGAGCACCCATTGCATCAGGTATCGATGCATTCCCGCCCGGTCCAGCACACCCGCCATGGCCGCCATGTCGTAGGCGGTCATTTGCTCTATGAAATCGGCGTGTTCGCTTTGATGAGCCGCAAAGTGAGCGTAGCCAATCCCGGTCAGGTAATCTTCCTCGGCCTTGAAATGCGTTTGCGTGTAGTCGAAGACGCCGGACAGCAGTTCATGAAACGCGGCCAAAGGCGGCTGGGGCGTGGCGGACTGGAGGTCAGCAAGCTGATTGATCATGGCGATCAATGCCTTGTGTTGCTCATCGAGGTGCGCGACGCCGACGCCGTACGATTCGTTCCAGACCATTCTTTCAGGGAGCGGCGGGGTGCCGCCTGCCTCCGCTGCGTCGTCGGCGAAAAACTTTGCCAGTTCGTCGCGCACCTGCTTGATCGACTGCGCCAGTTCGTCGAGCAGTTCGTCCACCGGGATGCCATCACGCAATGCATGCTCCAGCGTCGAAACCACGCTGTGGAGACCATCCATCCCCAGCATGCCGGCACGCCCCTTGAGGGAATGCGCTTTCCTGGCCGCGTCCTCGCGGTGCCCGGCAGCGATATCGCTGCGCATCTGCCCGGGCAGCGCGCCCGCTGTTGCCGCAAAGTCTGCCAGCCAGTGCCGGTAACGCTCTTCCTTGCCGTTAAAGCGGGCCAGGCCATTGCGTGCATCAATATGATGCAGGCGATACAGCCCTTTCTCCGCTATGCCTTGGGCTACGGGCGGTTCAGCCCGCAGCACGGGTTCCGGCGCCGCCTTCTGCTTGCCAGCCGGAATCCATTTTGCCAGCGTCCGATAAAAACTGGCGTTGTCGAAGGGCTTGGCGATGTGGCCGTTCATGCCCGCGCCGATGCTGATGGTTTTCTCGTGCATCATGGTGTGCGCGGTCATCGCCATGATCGGCAGCGACCCGAATCCGGGCCGGCTGCGTAGCGCACGGGTAGCGGCGAGGCCGTCCATGACCGGCATCTGGATATCCATCAGAACGAGGTCAAAGGCTTCGGGACCGCCTTCGATCAGGATATCGAGCGCCTCCTGACCATTCTCGGCCATGCGCGGAGTGATGCCCACGGCCAGGAGCAATGCCTCGACGATTTCGCGGTTAAGCGCTTGATCATCGGCGACGAGGACGTGGGCATTGTCGTAGCACGCCGGCGGCGTTTCATGATGGCTTCGGTCATCGCCCGGCAAGTCGGCAGAGTCACCGAGGCCCAGCCAGATTTTGACCCGGAAGGTGGTGCCCCTGCCTTCGCGACTGGTAACGCTGATGTCGCCGTCCATCATTTCGGCCAGACGTTTGCTGATCGCCAGGCCAAGGCCCGTGCCGCCAAACTTGCGGCTTACCGTGGCATCGGCCTGCGCGAAGGGTTTGAACAGCCGCCCAAGGTCTTCGGGCCGCAGGCCGACGCCGGTATCTTCCACTTCAACCACCAGGCAAATACGGCCTTCCTGACGGGCGTGCAAGCTGACGCGCAGTTCAACGCGACCCGTCGCAGTAAATTTGATGGCGTTGCCAACGAGATTAAGGAGGATTTGCTCGATGCGCAAAGGGTCGCCGAGCAAGACATCAGGCACTGCGTCGTCTATCGTCTCGACGAGTTCCAGCCCCTTTTCTGCAGCGCGGGATGCCATCACAAACTTGCACTGCTGCACCAGAGCGTGCAGGCCAAAGGGCATGGTTTCGAACGCCAGATGACCGGCCGCGATTTTCGACAGGTCGAGCAGATCGTTGATGATGCGGTTGAGGTGCTTGCCCGAAATGACGATCTTGTTCAGGTAATCCTGCTGCCGGGGGTCAGTGCTCAGGCTTTGGGCGAGGCCGGCCATGCCGATCACGGCACTCAGCGGCGTGCGCAGTTCGTGGCTCATGTTGGCGAGGAAGGCGTCCTTGGTCTGGTCGGCGAGCTTGGCAACCTCAAGC
This sequence comes from uncultured Pseudomonadota bacterium, assembly GCA_903939665.1. Lineage (GTDB taxonomy): Bacteria > Pseudomonadota > Gammaproteobacteria > Burkholderiales > Rhodocyclaceae > CAJBIL01. The sequence continues at coordinate 20,885 of CAJAHZ010000012.1, forward strand.
GCCTGCGTCAGCTCGCTCGTGCGGCTCCCGACCAAGGATTCCAGATGCGCTTTCTGGTCGGCCAGTTGCTGCACAGCCAGCTTGCATTCGGTGACATCGACATGGGCAATAACCGCACCGGCTTCTGCCCCATTGCTGAATGGCGTGACCAACATGGAGAACCAGCGTTGTTGCTGCGGTGTGTGGCACGGGTATTCGATTGTGAATATCGACAGCCGGCCCTCCAGAACCGCCTCGATCCCCTGATGGACGGCCAGCGCAATCTCTAAACCGCGGCCACTGCTCGCCTGGCAGACCGACAGATAGTTGGCACCGACATCCGTACGTGCCGATGGCGTGCCGGACTCGATAGCATTGTCTACGGCAAATCGACGCCAGCGTTGATTGACGGTGAGAATCACGCCTTTACGATCTATTACGGCGATTTCGGCGGCCACCGAATCCATGATGACGAGCTTGAAGGCTTCACTTTCCTTCAGGGCTGTTTCGCGTTGCTCCAGGGTTAGCAGCACGCGGTTGAAGCCGTTGATCAGTTCGCCAACTTCATCCTGCCTGGCAACCGGCAAGCGCTGCAGGGGATGGTCTGACGCCGACAGCTCAGCCAGCGTTCTTGCGGCGAAAAGCATCGGTGCAAGCTGGCGTTTCATAATCAGCGAGATCAACCAGGCGATCAGGCCGCCCGCCAGAAAGGTCAACAGGACTGTTGCCAGCAGCATGCGTCGCTGCATCTCGCGAATCGGGCCGAAGGCTTCGTCGGTGGGCAGGACGGCGGCAATGAACCAATCCGCTACGGGGATACCCTTGGCTGCCGACAGCTCTTCCCTGCCACGTGAACTGATGGCCACGCCGTACCCTTCGTAGCCCTGCATGTATTTATCATGCATCGGATTAATGCCTTGCGGCGGGAGCGGCTGCATGATGCGGCTCTTGTCCGAGGCAGTGACAAACAGATTGTGCTGCGGCGCGACGAGGAAGTAACCGCCCGTTCTGCCGTAATTGCCGGCAAGCCTGTCCAGAAAATTGGCGGTACCCAGATGGGTCACCCCGGCGATGACACCGACTACCCGGCCTTGAGCATCGCGAATCGGCACCGCCATGATGAATATCGGCGCCAGCAGCTTCTTGCCGACAACCGGTCGGCTAATCGTTATCTTCCCCTCCTTGAGCGCAGCCACCATGAAATCCCTGTCCATGTAGTTGACGCCCAGCCGCTCTGCGGAAAGGGGGAGTGACGCGATGGTTGTGCCGTCAACGCCAGTGACAAAAGTACCGGCGTTGAACAGACGCTGAAAAATCGGGCGCTGTTCGAGCACGGCCTGAATGGCCGCCGGATTGTTCAGCGTGGCCGGGCTGACACTTCTGGCCACTATGTCGAGCGCGCTCAAGCGCTCGGCAAGTTCCTGATTGATTCCGTCGGCGACGTAAGAGATCGTCAAGAACTGTTGTTCGCCCAGTTGGCGCAGCATATCGCCACGCAGCATGCGGGAGACGTAGAACGCCAGCGACCAGATGCTGATCACGAAAATAACGACGGCGAGTACAGTGACTCGGGTTTTGAGCGACCACGAACGGGAGAAGCGAAGAGGCATGAGTATCTTTACCGTCGACGAGAATAGCCACGAACACGGTGCGCCTATTTGCTGGCAATAGATATAGCACGAATGGCGTAGGTTGCTGACAGGATGGGGTAGCTCTCGGCGCGAATAGGGTAGATGCGACGGGTGCTCGGCGCTCGCCCCTTTCCCAACCACGACCGGCCCATTATTTCCTCCCGCCGCCTACAGAAGCTCCGGCGACACTGCCTGGGCGCAGCAATCGTCGAATGGAGAAATTGAAATCCCGGCAGGCCGGCGCAAATCGGCGGTATGATCACCCGGCCCCGTACGGTAAGGAAATGTAATGTCAGGCGCGTCTCCAGATATCCCCGCCGCCAGCCCGGCGACTGATGTTGCGCGACTGCAGGAGGCTGTCCGTCATTGGGCGCAGTTCGCCGCATCAACCATCGACGCCATTTCGGCGCACCTGTGCGTACTCGACAGAACCGGCAAGATTGTTGCCGTCAATGCAGCCTGGCGAAAATTCTACGACGACAATTCACCGCTCGCCGCGCCCGCCAGCAACTATGGCGTCGGCACCAATTATCTGGGCGTCTGCGCAGGCGCCATCAACGCCCATTCCGAAGAAGCCGAGCCGGTGGCCGACGGCGTGCGTGCCGTGATCAACGGGGAGATTGAACGCTTCAGCCTGGAATACCCCTGCCACTCGGCGACCGAACAACGCTGGTTCAATCTGGTCGTCACCCCGTTTCAGGACGCGAGCGGGCACGTCGTCCTGTCGCACGAGAACATCACAAAACGCAAACTGGCCGAGGATCGCCTGCGGGAAATGGCACAGCACGACTTTCTTACCGGGCTGCCCAACCGATCACTGTTCTCGGACCGGCTACAACAGGCCATCACCAATTGTCGGCGCAATGGTAGCCGACTGGCGTTCCTGTTCATCGATCTCGACCGATTCAAGCCCATCAACGATACGCTCGGGCATGCGGTAGGCGATCTCTTGCTGCAGGAGCTTGCCCTTCGCATGACGAACTGCGTGAGGGACTCGGATACCATCGCACGCATTGGTGGTGACGAGTTCGTGGCCCTCCTGCGCAATGTCGA
>CAJAHZ010000013.1 GCA_903939665.1 uncultured Pseudomonadota bacterium
CGTTTACTTCGCACTGACTTCAAAGGTTTAATCATGAAACGCACTTATCAGCCATCGGTTATTCGCCGCAAGCGTACTCACGGCTTCCTCGTTCGTATGGCAACCCGTGGTGGTCGTGCTGTAATTCGCGCCCGTCGCGCAAAGGGTCGCCATCGTTTGGCTGTTTGAACACCAAATTGCCCGGGGGTAAACGCGAGGTTTCGGCTAACGCGTTTCCCAAGCATTATCGCCTGACCAAAACGGATGAATTTTCATCCGTTTTTGGTTTCAGGAGGGCGCTGAAGAGCCCCCATTTCCTGTTACATTACCGCCTTCGGACGGATGAGGAAGTGACGGGTGCCCGTCTGGGGCTGGTTGTCGCAAAAAGACTACTGCGACGTTCAGTTGACCGGAATCTGGTCAGGCGTTTGGCTCGGGAAAATTTCCGTTTGCTGCGCTGCCGTTTGCCATCGCGTGATTTTATCCTGCGGCTTGCGGCCAAGCCAAAGCCGATTGATCGGCGCGTTCTGGCCGAAGAAATAAAAGGGCTGCTGGGAAAAGTGATATCACCTGAACGATGAGCCGATGAAACCCTTGTTACTGGCATTGATCCGCATTTATCAATATACGATCAGTCCTCTGCTCGGGCGTCGCTGCCGTTTTTTCCCCAGTTGTTCGGAATACACCGCCGAGGCGTTAAAGAAGCATGGTGCCTTGAGAGGCACAAGTCTCGGACTTAAACGAATTTCTCGCTGCCACCCGTGGAACCCGGGCGGTTTTGACCCCGTACCCTGAAACTTAATTGCTAGGCCGTTCATGGACAACCGACGCCTTATCCTGATGCTTGTATTCTGCTTTTCCCTGGTCATGCTTTGGGATGCCTGGCAGCAATTCAAGAATCCTAAGCTTCCGCCGCCGCTGACTACCGCGACACAGTCCGATGGAACAACGCCACGACCGACTGTTAATCTATCGACCGCGATAGCTGGTGTTCCAGCAGCCAGCGCTGCGGCACCGAGCAAGGCGGAAACCATCAGCGTTAAAACAGACCTGTTTACTATTGATGTGTCGACTCTCGGTGGCGACATCGTCCGTCTCGACCTCAATCGTTACAAGGCGATTGAAGAGAAAGAAAAATCGCTCTCACTGTTTGAGCCAAAGCATCAATATGTAGCGCAAAGTGGCCTGATTGGCGATGCGTTGCCCAATCACAAGACAATTTTTTCAGTCTCTCCGGGCAATCGAGAGCTTCAGGCTGACGCTAAGACCTTGCAACTGCGACTCGAGGCGGCAACTGCCGACGGCGTTAAAGTAGCCAAGATTTTCACCTTCACCCGTGGCAGCTACCTTATCGACATTGCGTATGAGATAAGCAATGGCAGCCAGAAGGATATTGCGCCTTACGCCTACTTCCAATTGCAGAGGGACGATAAGGCGCCTGCAGGCGAAAGTCGGATGGTCAGTACTTTCACCGGCCCAGCGGTCTATACCGAGCAGGAGAAATACCAGAAGGTCGACTTCGCCGATCTTGAAAAAGACAAGAAGGACAAGGCAAAGTTTGCGACCAAGGCGGATAACGGTTGGCTGGCCATGGTTCAGCACTACTTCGTCGCAGCTTGGCTGCCTGCGGCCAAAACGCCGCGTGAATACTACATGGACAAAGTTGAAGGCAGTACGCAGCCAACGTATAAGGTTGGCGTTATTGTCCCTGTAGAGAAGACCGCTCCCGGCGCCAAAGCCACGTTATCAATGCCGCTTTACGCTGGCCCGCAGACCCAGTCGATTCTCGATCAGCTGGCCAAGCCGGCCGCGGAAGGCGGGATCGATGCTCAGGGTCTGCCATTGGTCGTTGACTATGGCTGGTTGACGATTGTTGCCGCGCCGATTTTCTGGTGTCTCGACGCGATCCACAAACTGGTCGGCAATTGGGGTTGGGCGATCGTCCTGCTGACCATCGGCATCAAGGCAATCTTTTATCCCCTGTCGGCTGCCAGCTACAAGTCGATGGCCAGGATGCGTACCGTGACGCCAAAGTTGGTGGCTCTGAAAGAGCGCCACGGCAGTGATCGGGCGAAGCTGAATCAGGAAATGATGGAGCTCTATAAGCGCGAGAAGATCAATCCGCTCGGTGGCTGTTTGCCGATCGTTGTTCAGATTCCCGTCTTCATTGCACTTTACTGGGCTCTGCTTGGTGCGGTCGAAATGCGCGATGCGCCGTGGGTTCTATGGATTACCGATCTATCGTCGGCAGATCCGTTTTACGTACTACCGGTTGTGATGGTCATTACCATGCTGATCCAGACCAAGCTTAACCCGACACCTCCGGATCCGATTCAAGCCAAAGTGATGATGGCGATGCCGTTCATCTTCGGTGGCATGTTCTTCTTCTTCCCGGCGGGTCTGGTGCTCTATTGGGTTGTCAACAATACCTTGTCAATTGCCCAGCAATGGCAAATCACCCGGATGGTCGAACGTGGCGGAAAAGCCGCCAACGACGCCAAGGCCTGATCAGGTCCTGGTTAATCGCACGATAGCTGCAATCGCCACGGCCCCCGGCCGTGGCGGAATTGGCGTCATCCGCATTTCCGGCAAGGATCTTTCCGTCTTTGCCCAGGCCCTGAGCAGCAAGCAGCCCCCGGCCAGAGTGGCCACCCTCGTCAACTTCAACGCAGCTGACGGGCTTGCCATCGATAGCGGACTGCTGCTCTATTTTCCAGCGCCGCACTCTTTCACCGGTGAGGATGTCCTCGAGTTGCAGGGCCACGGCGGTCCGGTGGTAATGCAACTGCTGCTCGCACGTTGCCTCGATCTTGGCGCTCGCCTGGCCGAGCCGGGTGAATTCACCCGCCGCGCCTATCTCAATGGCAAACTCGATCTGGCGCAGGCCGAGGCCGTCATCGACCTGATCGATGCCGCCACAGCAACGGCGGCACGCAGCGCAGTACGCTCGCTGCAAGGGGAGTTTTCCAAAGAAATTCACGGATTGGTTGAACAGCTGGTCGAATTGCGCGCGCTGGTCGAAGCAACGCTCGATTTTCCTGACGAAGAGGTTGATTTTCTTCAGTCGGCCGATGCTTTTGGCCGTCTCAATCGCTTGCAGCAACGTCTTGCCACAGTATTTGATCGTGCCGGTCAGGGCAAACTCCTGCAGAGCGGCCTGCATGTCGTGCTTGCCGGTCAGCCCAACGTGGGCAAGTCAAGCTTGCTGAATCGTCTAGCCGGCGACGAACTGGCGATCGTCACACCGGTCGCCGGGACAACCCGTGACGTCGTGCGCGGTAGCTTGCAGCTGGAAGGCATTCCTCTGCATGTAATCGATACGGCAGGGCTGCGTGAAACCACTGACGAAATCGAGAAGATTGGCATCGAGCGCGCCTGGCGCGAAATTGAGCGTGCCGATGTGCTCGTTCTGTTGGTTGATGCACGCACCGGCAGCGGCGAAGCAGAGCAGTCCATCCTCGCCCGATTGCCTGCGCATCTGGCGCGCATCACCGTTTACAACAAGATTGATCTGGCCGGGCGCGCCGCCGAGCGCCATGAAGAGTCGGGCGGCGTTGCCATCCAGCTTTCTGCCAAAAGTGGTGAGGGAATCGAGCTACTGCGGCAAGAACTACTACGCATCGCCGGCTGGCATCCCGCCGAAGATGTCTTCATCGCTCGCGAACGGCATCTGCAAGCGCTCCTCGAAGCGCGCGATCACATCGCTGCAGCGCAGTCGCAACTGGGTAGACTCGAACTTTTTGCTGAAGAATTGCGCATGGCGCAACGGGCACTATGCGCAATCACCGGCGAGTTCAGTGCTGACGACCTGCTCGGTGAAATTTTCGGGCGTTTCTGCATAGGGAAGTGAGAATGCTGCCACGGGGTGACGGATAGTCATCTGAAACCCGGGCGCACACAACACGCTCATGGCTACCGGAATTCTTATCAGCCTTGCGCTGACTGCTTTTTGCGCCGGCTTCATTGACGCCGTTGTCGGCGGCGGGGGCTTGATCCAGATCCCGGCGTTATTTACGGCGCTGCCCAAGGAGTTGCCGGCCAGTCTCTTCGGCACCAACAAATTTGCCAGTATTTTCGGGACGAGCAACGCTGCTTGGCGCTACGCACATCGCGTCAAGATGCCATGGCGTACGACGCTGCCGGCGGCTGTCGCCGCGTTTGTCTGCTCATATATTGGCGCGATGGCGATTGCCTGGCTGCCGCTCCAGGTGCTAAGACCCTTGATTCTGGTTCTGCTGGTTGGTGCGGCGGCCTATACTTTTTGGCACAAGGATTTTGGCAGCCTTCATCGTCCCCAGCACACGGGTCGCCGCGAGTTGGCCTACGCCCTGATTGTCGGTGGTGCGATTGGTTTTTACGACGGATTTTTCGGCCCCGGGACGGGCAGTTTTCTCATCTTCTTGTTTATCCGTTTTTTTGGCTTTGATTTTCTGCACGCTTCGGCGGCGGCCAAGCTGGTTAATGTCGCCACCAACCTTGCCGCGCTCAGTTTTTTCGCGCCAAATGGCTATTTGTTGCCGCTGCTTGCGGTAGTGATGGCGGCGTTCAATGTCTTCGGTTCGGTTCTCGGGACACAGCTTGCTCTGCGTCACGGTAGCTGGTTCGTGCGCAAAATTTTCTTGATTGTCGTCAGCGCGCTGATCTTAAAGTTTGCCTACGACACATTGATTTGATCGGATTGCGCAGCGGTCGCCGACCCTGGCCAATCAGGCTTCGCCGCGTACCCCACCGAGCGGCACAATGGTGATCCCATATTTGCGCGCTGCACGTTGGTAGAGTTCGCGGGCAGACATCACCTTGGCGTTGCGCATATCCTTCGCTTGCGCTAACTGCAGATAGCGCACCCCGCGGTCCGCCATGCCCTCGTTCCAGCCTTTGCGCTCGAGCAGCGTAAAAATGGCCTTTGTCGCATTGACCAGAAATTGCAAGTTGGGAACGCTGTCGGCGGCTTCGATCAGCATCTGCACCGATGCTTCGAGATCGCCGCTGCGCGCTGCCAGCACGCCGCGGTTATTGAGCTCGACAATTTCCTTGCCGACCTGCGCGAGCATCGCCTGGCCGGCTGCCTCCTTGCCGGTCTTGGCAAATACTCCCTGAATGTGCGCGATCATGCTGCGGTCTTCGTGGTTTTCGGCCGCTACCTTGCGCAGGATGTCCTGCGCCGTGGCCTCGTCGCCAGTTGCCAGACAGGCGCGGGCCAGATCAACCGTGAGTTTTTGCGACACGCCAGACTTCTTGCCTTCAGCGTGCAGCGTGTCCTGCAACACGAGTGCTTTCTCCAGCGCCTGCTTCGCCTTGCCCGGTTCGCCTTCTTTTTCGGCGCACAGGCTCTCCATTACCAGTGCAGCAAATTCGCCTTGCTTGTTGCCACGCCAGTCGCGACGCAGTTCCTGGGTGATCTTTTTGGCGCCTTCGGTATGTCCGCGGTCGATCATTACGCGCGAAAGATTGGTGTAATCGTCGACGTTCATGAGTGACGACCCACGGTGACGATCAAGCACCTTGCCATAGGCTTTTTCGGCAGCCTCCAAGTCGTCGTTGCGGACCGCGACATCGCCGACCATGCGCTGCCTTGTTGAATTTTTCGGAGAAATCGACGCCGCCAGTTGCAGCATCTCCTGAGCTTCGGTGAGCTTGCCCATTTCCTCGCGTACGCCGGCAACGAAATCATAAGCCGCCAGATATTCGGGAAAATCCTCAACGATCGATTCGCCAAGCGCCTCCGCCTCGGGAAGTTGCTCTTGCCCGCGCAGGGCAATTGCCAATCCCATGCGCGCCCATGGCACCATGCGGTTCTCCAGCACCTGCTGGTATACCGCCTGAGCCTCGTCGTAGCGGCCAAGTGCGTTGAGAATCTCGCCCTTCAGACGCAGCGTGTCATAGAGAAACCCGCCATCACGCGCTATCAGACCCTCGCAGGCCGCCAGTGCCTGAACGAACGAGCCGTTATCAAGATGCCCGAAAACCTGCCCAAAAAATTTCTTTTTATAGACGGCACGTGCCAGCCGCCCTTGCAATTGCTCGGCGGTGAATGGCTTGATCAGATAATCGTCGGGTCCCAGTTCGGCAACTGAAACCACGTTCTGGTAGCTGCGTTCGCTGGTGATGATGATGAAAATCGTGGATAGCGAGATCAGATGCTGTTGACGCAGTTCTTCGAGCAGTTGCTGTCCGTCGCGCCCATCATCGAGAATGAAGTCGGAAAGAATGATATCGAAGCGGTTTGCCTTCACTTGGCGAAGCACCTCGATCGTGCTTCCGGCGTTATGCACGGTAGTGATGTCGAGGCTGGAGAGCATCATGCGCAGTGAGTTGCGCGCACTAGCATGACGATCAACAAGGAGCACGCGCTTGAGCGCCAGCTCCTTGCTGAGGCTATGCAGTAGTTCGGCGGTGCTTGCGGGATCTGGCTGGCTCACGGGGATGAACCTTACGCCAGCATCAACCGTGGATCAAGCACGGTCCGCGCCCGGCGCCGGTTTAGCTGCCGGTGAGAAGGCGTCCGACCACATGGCCGATGACCACGACGCGACCGTCGCCTTCGTCGACTTCAGCAAAATCCGACTCGCTGAGCGTTTCATCGCCAAACAGGTTGTTATCGCAGATCAGACGAATGCTTTGTTTGATGCCGCGTTGCACCCGGCGGACGATGTAGCGGCCACCGCTCTGGAGAACAAACACCCCGTTGGTCTGAATGCGATTGACACGTGGATCGTAGATCACCAGATCACCGTTGTTTACGTAAGGCGACATGTCGTCGGTTGCAATTTGCAGCATCTTGATGTCGCGTGGCAATCCGATCGTGCGCAGCGTTTCCGGCAGCGTGTACCAGGAATGTCCGTCCAGCGTGTCGTCTTCGTGTACGTCAACAACGGCGTAGCGTTCGTCAATGACGTGCGTACCAGTCCCCCGGTCGCCCACCACCAGATGCTCAACCGTCGTGCTCAAGGCTTCGGCGATTTCCGGCAAGCGGAACAGTTCCGGTACACCCTCACCCTTGACCCAGTTGGCTGCCGTGTTCTGGCTGACACCAAACAACTCGGCAACCGCAATTACCCGGCCATAACCGGAAGGAATCGCACCGCGCCGATCAAGCGCGGCATTGAGATTGTCAGCAAACTGCTTGCGGAAAGCTCTCTGCCGCAAGGTTTTGTCGTCGGATTCGGTAAGCTGGATGACTGTATTCATACGATGATTATAGGCGGAAAGATTAAATAAGCGCGATTACCTGCGGTCTTTTGCGATGATTGCATTAGAGATGTTGGGCTAATGATACAGGGTTCAGTCGGGTGGGCAATAGCTTGGACTATCTGAAGAATTTTCCTACTGATGCTTGTGGGTATCTGTGGGCTCCCCAACCCGGCCAGCCCCTTTCAATCATTCAGGCTGATGCGTCGCGCGTAGTCAATTGGGCTAAACTGCCTGCATGCAAGCCAACCCCTCCAAACGTCTTGGCACCTATTTTCTCCTGGGCCTGCTGCTTCTGGTCTTGTGGGTGGTGGCAGGTTTCTGGGCCGTTTTCGAACGGCAGCGGGTGATTGAGGCGCGGGAACTTGAACTTGCGCGCTTGAATATCGCAGTAGAGGAACAGACGCTGCGTCTGTTCAAGCTGGCTGAAGCGACGGTCGTGACCATGGCCCGATGGATTGAGGATCATCCGGAAGTTTATCCGGGTGGTGATCCGGCTTTCATTTCGCTGGTCAATCATCTGCGTCGGCTGTCAGACAATGTTTTCGAAATTCGTATCATCGACGAGCAGGGTGGAGTGTATTTGGTGCCTTCGACGATAGGCAAGCCGGTGGCGAATCTGGCCGATCGCGAACATTTTCGTGTGCAGCAGGATCCGAAGACGCGCGGCCTGTTTGTCAGCGACGCGGTGTTCAGCCACGTCAACAGCAAGTGGGTGCTTCCGGTCAGTTACCCGGTGCTCAAGCCCGACGGTACGGTAATGACTATTGCCGTGTCGATCCAGCTTGAACGGCTGGTGCCCGCATTTGAAGTTCAGCGCTATAAGCCCGGCGGTTCAATTACCTTGATCAAGACCAATGGCGCGACATTGTTTCGCGTACCGGCGGTCGAGGGCGCCATCGGCAGGTCGATTTCCGCAAGCCCCGAGTTCAGCGAACATCTCAATGCCACCGATAGCGGACAGTATCGAACCCAAGCCGGGCTTTATGACAAGAGCCAGCGACTGATCAGCCATAGTCGTTTGACGGCTTACCCGCTGATCGTCGCAGTTACACTCAATCTCGACGATGCTCTGGTGCCATGGCGCGATGAAATGTATCGGCTGCTCGGCGCGCTGCTTGCCGTTTCGGTGACAACGGTTCTTTTTGCTTATCGTTTCCGACGCGCCGAAACGGTGGCCGGACAGCGGCTGGCCAATAGTGAAAAACGTTTTCGTTCGCTGATCGAGCATGCGCCGGAAGCGATTTTGGTTTACGACGTCGATGCCAAACTGGTTGTCGACGCCAATCCGCAGGCGGAAAAGCTCTTTGGTTGTTCGCGCAGCGAGCTTCTGAGCGGTGGCGTCGAGCGCTTCTATGCGCCCATACAGCCTGACGGGCTGGCGGTTGCAGAGAGCGTCAGGCGCGGCGTATCGCGTGTCCTTGCTGGCGAGTCGATCGTCACTGAGCGGCTGGTGCGAACGGTTTCGGGGAAAGAGGCAGTTTTCGAGGTGCGCGTCGAGGATATGTCAGAAGATGGCAGGCGCCTCGTACGTGGTAGTTATTACGACATTACTGAACGTAAACTCGCCGAACAGGTAGTACGAGAGAGCGAGGCGCGTTTTCGCGCGTTAGTCGACACCTCGCCTTTGCCGATGCTGATCTGCAGTCCACCGCCCGAGAACGTGATCATGCTGATGAATCAGCGATTCATCGATACCTTCGGCTACACAATGGGCGATGTGTGCGACGTCGAAACCTGGTGGCCGTTGGCTTACCCCGATTCCGGATATCGGGTTGATGTCCAGCAGCGCTGGGCTGCGGCAATCGATGAAATGCAGGCAGCCGGGGTCAGCAGCATCAAGCCGATTTGTGCAGAAGTGAGCTGCAAGGATGGCGGCAAACGCTACGTTGAAATTCATATGACGGTTCATGTCGATCGCGCGCTGGTGGTCTTCAACGATCTTACCGAACGCCGGGCGAACGAACTGGAGCTTGATCATATCGCCCACTATGACTCGCTGACCGGCGTGGCCAACCGGTCGCTGCTCAGTGACCGTTTGCACCAAGCCATCGCCCATGCCGAGCGTAGCGGCGAGCTGTTGGC
>CAJAHZ010000014.1 GCA_903939665.1 uncultured Pseudomonadota bacterium
CACCTGATGCAGTTCATGATCAAACGCCTCGATCCCGATCCGCTCGACACCGGTTAGACGGCCCCCATCACCGCTCAATTAAACTCCTCCGCACTTCGAACTGATTTTGAATTGAGAATTGCTGACCGCAGGGATTTGCTCAGCGCTTCCCCGGAAGAGCGCCAAGTGCGTGATAAAGCGACATGATCATGCCGGCTGTCGCGCCCCAGATGAAATAATTGCCATAGTGCATTGCGTGGTAGGTGCGCAACTGGCCGCGATAGTGCAAGGAGTGCTGCTGGTGATTGGCCGGGTCAAGCAAAAAAGCCAGCGGCACCTCAAACGCCTCTGCTACCTCAAAGGGGTCTGGGCGCAAATCGAATGGCGGCATGATCATGGCAACCACCGGCGTTACGCTAAAACCTGTTCCGGTGCGGTATTCAGGCAGATAACCGGCAATTTCGATATGCACCGGCAAAAGACCGACTTCCTCCTCGGCCTCGCGCAAAGCAGTATGCGCCGGCGAAGAATCTTCCGGCTCGGCACGTCCGCCGGGGAAGCTGATCTGACCGGGATGATCCTTGAGATGGGCAGTTCGCTGTGTCAGCAACACCGTCGGCTGCCCTGGGCGCAACACAATCGGGAAAAGCACCGAGGCGGGCGTCAGCGCTTCGTCACCGACGCCGTCTTCAAGAATATATGCGGCAGGGGAAGGTTCCGGATGCAACACCTCGCGCAAGCGCGCAAGGTCGATACTGCCCGCTTGAACGCTGCCTGCTTTTCTACCTGCCGGCACCGACTTCCTCTTCCTCCTCGATCTCGGCACTCACCGCGTTCAGCGCATCCTGCAGCGTCTCTTCGGACAGGGCATTGATCGTGGTCGCCAGCATGTCGGCCGACTCAACCGCACCGAGCGGCAAGCGCTTGCTGTCCAGACTGGCGATCAGCGCAGCACTCGCGCCGGCAACCTGCAACAGTGTCTGGCGCTCGCCCATCAGCATTTCAAGTTCGCGGCGCAACATCGTAATCTCTTCGTCGCGGTGGGGCATGGCAAATCTCCTAGTAACGTTTCTTCAGCGTCATGGTATCGCCATCACGCAGCATTTCCATACGATTCAAAAAACTCATGCCTAACAATGCAAAGGGCATGTCGTTTTGAGTTATTGCGGCATCGACATTGTGTAGCACGATCTCGCCAACCCTGACTACATCAAGCTTGACAAGAGAAATTGCGGCTTGACCGTTAGCGGTCTGCGACATCCCACGCTGCCCTTTGCTCGCGTCAATACCCATCCGGCGCGCATCGCTTGGGCCGATGGCAATCCCCGATGCGCCAGTATCGACAAGAAAACGCACCGTCGTTCCGTTGATGTTGCCGGTAGCAAAAAACTGCCCGCGCGCGTCGGCGGTCAGCACGGCGGTGGCCGGCCCCCTCCCCGAAGACTGTACGGCAACGTTCTGGCCGACGCGCAAAAGGCGCTTCTTTCCATCAATCTCGACGGTCGCCGTCTCGCCTTCAATCGCCAGCACCTTGACGCCTTCATCG
>CAJAHZ010000015.1 GCA_903939665.1 uncultured Pseudomonadota bacterium
CCGTTGCGCGGCTCAGCAAGTTGTACGAACGGCATGGCGAGCGAGCGCTCGACAAGCTGCTGGCGCCGACCGAGCGCGCCGATTTTTTGAAGGCAAAAGACCCGGCGCGTTTTCTCGCCAAGCGCTTTGCCGCCAAGGAAGCTTTTGGCAAAGCACTGGGCATCGGCGTCGCGGCGCCGGCCACCCTGCCCAACATCGCCGTCGTGCATGATGCCCTCGGCAAACCGGCCTTCGACTACGCCCCGGAACTCGCGAAGCACCTTGCGGAGCGCGGGTTAGTTGCCCATTTGTCGATCAGCGACGAGCAGGATTTTGCCATCGCCTTTGTCGTTCTGGAGCACGCATGAATTCCGTAAAAAAACTGCCGCTCGGCCCCCTTATGATCGACATTGGCGGCCTGGAACTAAGCGATCTGGATCGGCAACGCCTGTCGCATCCGCTGGTTGGCGGAATCATTCTCTTCGCTCGAAATTACAGCGACCCGGCGCAGCTTGAACGCCTGACGGCTGAAGTACGCGCGCTGCGTTCGCCGCAATTGCCGGTCGCCATTGATCACGAGGGGGGCAGGGTACAGCGCTGTCGTGAGGGATTTACGCGTCTTCCAGCAATGCGTCGACTCGGTGAAATGTGGGCACACGATCCCGTACAGGCGCTGTCCGCCGCTCGCGATCTGGGCTATGTCCTTGCCGGCGAATTACGGGCGCGTGGCGTTGATATGTCCTTCACCCCGGTCCTCGACCTCGACTGGGGTCGCAGCACAGTAATCGGCGACCGAGCCTTTCATGGCGACCCGGCGGTTGTCTCGCAACTAGCGGGAGCGCTTGTCGAGGGGCTGCATTGCGCAGGCATGGCCGCTTGCGGCAAGCATTTTCCCGGACACGGCTGGGCGGCAGCCGACTCGCATGTCGCCATGCCGGTCGACGAGCGCAGCCTCGACGAACTCGCTTCTGACCTGCAGCCCTATCGACAGGTCAAGCTTGACGCGGTGATGCCGGCGCACGTCATTTATCCGCAGATCGACGCGCGGCCAGCGGGATTTTCACCGGTCTGGCTGAAGCTACTGCGCGACGAGCTAGGTTTCGACGGCGTTATTTTCAGCGACGATCTGTCGATGGAAGGCGCAAGCGTCGCCGGCGACATCGTTGATCGGGCGACCGCAGCCTGGGATGCCGGCTGCGACATGCTGCTCGTCTGCAATTCGCCGGCTGCGGTGGGTGATCTGCTTGAGCGCTGGCATCCGCCGCCCGATCCGGTTCGCGCACGGCGCATCGAGCGCTTGTTGTCGTCGATCACACCGTCGACGTGGGCTGACTTGCAGGCCGACGCACGCTATGGCGCCGGTGTCGCACGGGCAGCGCAAATGCTCGGCTAAGATCGGCGCATAAAAAAGGCAGCCGAAGCTGCCTTTCATTTAAGCACCGTGAGGTCTTACTTGACGCGGGCGCGGTACTCGTTGGTCCGCGTATCGATTTCGATCTTGTCGCCGATTTCAACAAAAGCGGGGACCGGGAGTTCAAAGCCGGTGGACAAACGCGCCGGCTTCAAAACCTTGCCTGAGGTATCGCCCTTGACAGCCGGTTCGGTGTAGATGACTTCGCGCACCAGGCTGTTTGGCAGTTCGACCGAGATGGCCTTGCCATCATAGAAAACGACTTCGCAGGGCATCGCCTCTTCGAGATAGCTCAGCGCATCGGCCATGCAGTCGCCTTCGATTTCATACTGGTTGTACTCGGCGTCCATGAAAACGTACATCGGGTCGCCGAAGTACGAGTAGGTCACTTCCTTGCGCTCAAGCTGAACGACATCGAACTTGTCATCGGCGCGATAGAC
>CAJAHZ010000016.1 GCA_903939665.1 uncultured Pseudomonadota bacterium
GTGCAATGGTCAGAACGATCCGGTGCTCCTGCTCGAATACTGGAAAGCCCCCGAAGCGACGGCTGCGAAGTTCATCGGCGCGGGGGAGACTGCGGGCTGGGGGCTGACCGGTGATCTGGCGAAGGCGGACGAGGACGCTTATTTCTGGTATCAGGGGCGAGCGGACGATATGTTCAAGAGCGGGGGCTATCGCATCGGCCCGCCCGAGATTGAAAACTGTTTACAGAAACACCCGGCGGTGGCCCATTGTGCAGTCATTGGCGTGCCGGATGAGGTGCGTGGCGCCGTGGTCAAGGCTTTTGTCGTGCTGCAGCCGGAAGCGGGAGGCGCCGGCACGCCGGATCTGGTCGCTGAACTGCAGCAGCATGTTCGTCAATATCTTGCGCCCTACGAAACGCCGAAGACGATAGAATTCATTGACGCGTTGCCAATGACAGCAACCGGCAAGGTGCAGCGACGCGTGTTGCGCGCCCGTGAGGGTGGGCGCAATCTGGAGTCAGAAAACGGGGGTAAGGAATGAGCGAACAAGTGGATGGTTCTGCTGGAGATGCGGCAGCCACAGAGCGGCGGCGCAATCAGCGGCTGCGCACGGTTTTTGATACGGCCTTTGTCATGATCGAACCTTTTTTCGATCCGGCGCAAGGCTGGGGCGGACATTCCCTGGAGCATCTGGCATTCCGCGTGGTGCGCGAAAATTTCCCCGAACTGACCAGCGAGGAAGTGCATGCGCTGGTGGTTGCGGCTCACCGCGTTTACATTCAGCGCAACCCGGGAAGCAGCGATCATTTGCCGCGTCCGGATGAACTTCGGCGCTCGAAGCTCTGACCGTTCGTTCCGCGTTATCGCTCAGCTCACTAGGCCATAGGCCATACGTGATATTCTCATGGGCACGGAGGATGGATTGTAATGCCCATAACAATTGATGCTTGCGTTGCCCAACACCAGGGCGACCGCAAGGAGCAGCAGGACCGGCTGGCGATTTTGCCTCATCCCAAAGGGGGGGGCGTGGTTCTAGCGGTGGTCGCCGATGGAATGGGCGGCCACACGGGAGGCATTCTGGCCGCACAGCAGGTTATTCATACCGCACGCAACAATCTCGAACACTTTTCAGCGCGTACCGAATCTGCCGGGACCATGCTCAAGGAGAGCATTGGCGAAGCGCACATGATGATCAAGGCATCGCGTTTCATGAACGAAAAGGACCCGCACAGCACGGCGGTGATGCTGTTGTTGCAGCCGGGCAAGGTGAGCTGGGCGCACTGCGGCGATAGCCGGCTCTACCGTTTTCGTGGCGACCAGCTGTTTTTTCGCAGCACCGATCATTCCTACGTTGAACAGTTGGTCAGGCAGGGGAAGATTACGCCCGAACAGGCCCTCATCCATCCCAATCGCAATATTCTGGTGACCTCGCTGGGTGGCGGCGAGCCGCCAAAAATTGACGTTGGTGAGGCCGAGGACTTGCAGGGGGGCGATAGCTTTCTGCTGTGTTCCGACGGACTCTGGGGCTATTTCAGCGATGCCGAGCTGGGCGGAGTGATTGCCGCTTTTTCGGCGCGCGAGGCATCCGAACTGCTGATCAGCCGGGCACGGGCAAGATCCAACGGCGAAGGCGACAACATCTCGGTCGTCATTCTCAAACTGGCGGAAGTGCCGCCGGCAAAAAAAGCGGCGACTTCCTGATTCGTAACGTCTGGCGCGGAGTCGCCTACTTGCGGCCCAGCCCGCCAAGCAGTGCAGCAACCAGACGGCGCGGCTTGTGCGGATGCTCCATGTGCGCCACGGCCGCGGCGGTTTCCGTGTCGGCAGGTGCTGCGACGGGGTGGGGTTCGGCGGATTCGTAAGGCCGGCTGAAATCGAAACCGTCGGCGGCGATATGACTTGGGCGCCTGCTGCCGCTACTTCCTCTGCCGGTATTGCTGCTGCCCGTGCTGTGTCCCGACGGGCGTTCGCGGCGCGCTGGTGCCGCAGCCGGCGCAACGTTGGCCGGTGGTGCCGGCGGGCGACGGTGATGCCCCTTCTTGCCGCTTGGTGGGTAGTCGTAGTCGTATTCGGGTTCGAAGCCCGGCACCAGCACCTGTTCAACCTGTATCTTGATCAGCTTCTCGATGTCGACGAGATACTGGACTTCGTGCGCAGAAACCAGAGAAATCGCTGTTCCCTGCTTGCCGGCGCGACCGGTGCGACCGATGCGGTGCACGTAGTCTTCCGGCGTGTGCGGCAACTCGAAGTTGATGACGTGCGGCAGTTCGTCGATGTCCAGACCGCGTGCGGCAACATCGGTGGCGACCAGCACCAGTATCGAGCCATCCTTGAATGCTTCAAGCGCTTTCAGGCGCTCAAGCTGGCTCTTGTCGCCGTGGATCGAGTCGGCCTTGATGCCGGCTTTTTGCAATTCACGCGCCAGCTTGTTGGTTTCAATCTTGGTGCGGGTGAACACCAGCACCTGGTTGAAGTCGGACGACTTGAGCAGCTTGATGAGCAGCGCACGCTTGCTGTCGGCGGCGACCGGGTGCACACGGTGGGTGATCGTTTCCGATACCGTATTGCGTTTGGCGACCTCGATCAGTACCGGCGCCTTGAGCATCTTGTCGGCCAGCTTTTTGATTTCTTCCGAGAAGGTGGCAGAGAAGAGCAGGCTCTGCCGCTGTTGCGGCAGCATGTTGAGGATGCGGGTGACGTCAGGGACAAATCCCATGTCAAGCATGCGGTCAGCTTCGTCGAGAACGAGCGCTTGCACGCTGCCGAAATTGAGGCATTTCTGTTCGACCAGGTCGAGCAGTCGACCGGGCGTTGCCACCAGGACTTCGACGCCAAGGCGGATTTCGGCGATTTGCGGCTTGATGTCGACGCCGCCGTATACGCACAGACTTTTGATCGGAACGTATTTACTGTAGGTCTTGACCGATTCGTGCACCTGGATTGCCAACTCGCGGGTTGGCGCGAGCATCAGCACACGCACCGGATGGCGTGCCGGTGAAGGGCTCGGGCTGGCAAAGGGGAGAATGCGTTGAAGCAGCGGCAGGGTGAATGCGGCGGTCTTTCCGGTGCCGGTTTGCGCGCCGCCCATCAGGTCTTTACCGGAGAGAACAATCGGGATGGCCTGCGCCTGAATCGGCGTTGGCTCGGTGTAACCCTGCTCGGTAATGGCTCGCAGCAGTTCAGGCGCGAGGCCGAGTTCGTCAAAACGCATCGGCAACGCCTTTAAATAAATTTGTAATCAATAGCATAGGGGCGTAATTATACACCCTTCCCTAGTTCATGCTCTGGCCAGCTGGCTGAGCGCACGTTCGGCGGCCAAGTCGAAAATTGCCAGCGACGAAACGACCTTGGCGCGCGCGTCGCGCAGTTGTTGCTCCAGCACCGCCGGGGCCAGCGCCACGGCATAACCCCAGTCGGGATTGAACAGCAGGGCGCTACCTGAGTGCGGGTTCAGCCAGCACACCATGCCGCAAAGGGGTTCGTTGTCGTCCACTTTGAATTGCAGCCAGCTGCCCGTTTTTACGATGCTTCCCGGGTTGCGGTAGGACGATGGTGCCTGACCGGGGGTGCTCAGTATTTTCAGCAGCATCCCATCCTCCTCGAGGATGTCGGTAACGACGCCAGCGCCCGGCGTGACGTCCGTTTGCGGCAAGCGGACGGCTGGTGCTGCCGGAGGGGCCGGATTGCCGCGCAGCGCAGCGGTTTGCAGGGTAAAGCAGGCGTCCATGAAGGGGGCGCGCTCTGCCGCGGGGGTGCCGATCCGGTCCAGGCCGGCGCTGATCCGCTTGAGCAGGCTGGGCAGCAGGCTCGCCAGCCGCTTGCGGTCGTCCACATTGGCCTTCGACTGCACACTCCACAAGAGGTCTACGATGGTGTTGTGGTTTTCCTGCCAGCGGCTGTTGTTTTCATTGTCCTCGCCACTGGACACTTCCATGACGTGCAGCCAGTAGCGGCGAAGAAAGTCGAGAATCTCGGGCGCGATACTTTGCTCCTCGATACTTTGCAACCAGCGCCGGGCGGCCAGCGCGGCCTTTTCGCGGGCTTCTTTTTCGCGCAGCAGCAGCATGTAAGGCTGTGCTGCAGTTTGCACAGCAAGGTCGCGCTCGGCGATCAGCGCGTCGAGTTCGGCAAGCGGCGCGGTGAGCACCGAAGCGTCTCCCTGCAGCGTTTCGGCAACCGTGCTGGCCAGCTGCCAAAGGCGCGACGATACCGGATGGGCGCGGCTGACATTGCGCGGCAGGCCAATTGACGCCCGGGCCATGCCATTGATCAGGCGATGAGCCGGATGTGCAGTATCTGAGAAAAGGGACGGGTCGAAGATCGCCAGCTTGAGCAGGGGGATCTGCAGACGACCGATGCTCGTCTTGACCGTGTCCGGCAATTCCCAGATGTCGAAAATAGCTTCGAAAATATGTGCCATGGTGTCCAGCGCAATGGCTTCCGAGTTGCCCAGCGGCAAGTCGAGATCCTTGGCCCGGAGCGTGCGCAGCGGGCGGGCCTCATCGCCGTTTGGCGCGCTTGCCGAAGGGCCTTGGGCGGGGCCGAAGAGCTCGAGTTGGTCGAGACGCGCCGCCAACTGGTTGAGCATGACCAGCGTCGCAGCATTGAGCGCCACGTTGCCGCCGGACGCGCTTCCGCCGCCACTGCCCGGCGTGAGCCCGAAGGCGCCGCTTGCTGCGCCGCCAAGTTGCTGATTCAGCATGCTTTGCAAAGCCGACAGCGGGTTGGCGTTTCCCTCGGCATTGACCGTAGACTGCGGCGCTCCCGGCGTTCGCACACCGCCGGTCGAGACGAGTTTTGTTTGCGCCGGTTCGACGTTCCGGCTGGCCAGCAGATCGTTCAAGGCGCTATAAAGATCGGATAACTGCAGTCCCAGCAACTCTTCAATGCGATCAAGCAAGGCGAAGTTGCCTTCGAGGCCGGCGCCGCTCGTGTGGCAAATGGCCCACAAGCCCTGGCAAATGGTTTCCGGCCCGATCGGGTTGTCTTCGGGCGCCATTTCCGGGCGGCGAAGCAGCGTCATGTAGCGCAGATGCGCTTTCCACAGGGCATTGCCGCCGATGTCGACAAGTTTTCTGGCGATATCGCCAATACGGATTTCGAGTTCAAGGTCATCGTCACCCATCAGCGTAATGCGTGATGAGGTCAGGCCATGCGTTTGCTCGAAGCCGTCACGCTGATTCGATGCCGCCAGTTCATCGTGCGCTGTGCCGAGCGCTTCGGTGAAGGCTTCGATGACCGGTGGCGAGGTTACGCCGGCCAGCCGGGCGATCTCGGTCAGGCGGCGCTGAAACAGCATACGGCTATCGCGCAGAACGAAGAAAGGATCTTCGGATGCGCTGTCGGATGGCGTGTTGATCGGAGCGTTCATGGTGATCTCAGCGTGCGGGGCTTTCGGATGGAACGAGGTTTGCGAACTGCGGTCTTGTTTAGTGTCGGTGGCATTGCGCTGGTCATGCTCGAGCCAATGGCGCGGTGTTGCATTAGCATTGTTCACTAACTATACGGTTTTTCAGGACTTTTGGCGATAATGTTGCGTGCGGTTTTTTTGACGGTCAGGAGGTGAGATGAGAACAAGCCAACTTGGCGGCAGTGATTTGTCGGTATCCGAAATCTGCCTCGGGACGATGACTTTCGGCGCGCAAAACAGCGAGGCCGAGAGCCATTCACAGCTCGACCGTGCATTTGCAGCCGGCGTTAATTTCATCGATACCGCGGAAATGTACGCCGTTCCACCGACTGCCAAGACCTATGGCAAGACCGAGCAGATTGTCGGTAACTGGCTGGTGCGGCAGGCGCGGGAGAAGGTGATTCTGGCGACCAAGGCCTGCGGCCCGGGGCGTTCTCTGAACTGGATTCGCGGCGGGCCGACGGGCTTTGACCGGGCCAATTTGCGTGCTGCGGTTGAAGCTTCGTTGAAGCGTTTGCGCACCAGTTACATTGATCTGTACCAGTTGCACTGGCCGGCACGCAATCAGCCGATGTTCGGCCAGTGGCAATATGATCCGACGCAGGAACGCCCGGCCACACCAATTCGCGAGACGCTTGAGGCGCTGGCTGAACTGGTGCGGGAGGGCAAGATACGCTACGTCGGTCTTTCCAACGAGCATTCCTGGGGCGTCATGGAGTTTGTCCGTCTGGCCCGTGCGTACGATCTGCCGCGCGTGGTGACGCTGCAGAACGCCTATCACCTGATGAACCGAGTGTTCGAGAGTGGCCTCGCCGAGGTGTGCCACCGGGAGAACGTCAGCCTTCTCCCCTATTCGCCGCTGGCCTTCGGCATTCTGTCCGGAAAATATCTGGCTGATCCGAAAGCCAGCGGACGCATTACGCTGTTTGCCGGGTTTGGTCAGCGTTACGCAAAACCAAACGTCGATGCGGCGGTAGCCGCTTACGCTGATCTGGCGCGTCGGAACGGCTTGACGCCAAGCCAGTTGGCCTTGTCTTTCGTTTATTCGCGCTGGTTTGTTGCCAGCACGGTCATTGGTGCAACAACGATGGCGCAGCTTGAGGAGAACCTCGGGGCATCCGAGTTGAAGCTCTCAGCGGACGTGCTGGAGGCCATCGACGCAATCCATCTGCGCTATACCAATCCGGCGCCATGAGCCTGATGACGGGCAAGAAAAAAGCCCGCCAGATCATTTCGGGCAGGCTTTCTTACGGCAAGGATTTCAGCCGTCGCTGTTGATCTGTTCGATCAACTCCTTCAGCGTTGCTTCAGCCTCGTTGTTTTCGACCTGGCAGGTGCCGGCCGCATGGTGGCCGCCGCCGCCGTAGGCCAGCATCAATTCGCCGATCAAGGTTTTGCTTGTCCGGTTGAGAATCGATTTGCCTGTGGCAAATACGGTGTTCTGCTTTTGTACGCCCCACAGCACGTGGATTGAGATGTTGGTGTCCGGGAACAGCGCGTAGATCATGAAGCGGTTGGTTGCCCAGATCGTCTCTTCGTTACGCAGGTCGAGCACCACAAGGTTCTTGTGCACCGTGGCGCAGCGCAGCAGTTGCTCTTTTGCTTTTTCGGCGTGCTCAAAGTAGATGTCGACGCGTTCCCTGACGTCTGGCAGTTTGAGAATATCTTCAATGCCGTGGTTTCGGCAGTACTGGATCAGGTCCATCATCAGCGTGTAGTTGCTGACCCGGAACTCACGGAAACGACCCAGGCCGGTGCGCGAATCCATCAGGTAGTTGAGCAGCACCCAGTCTTTCGGGTCCAGAACTTCTTCAATCGAAAACTGTGCAGCGTCGGCCTTGTCCACTGCGGCCATCATGTCGTCCGTGATGTTCGGGAAAGCTTTCTTCCCGCCGTAATAGTCATAAACCACGCGCGCTGCCGATGGCGCGTAGGGGTCGATGATGTGATTTTTCCGCTCGCCGGTATTGCGGACGGCCTCCGACTGATGGTGGTCGAAAACCAGGTTTGCTTCAGCAACGTAAGGCAGGTTGGTGGTGATGTCGCGCTTGCTGATCTCGATTTTGCCGTCCTGCATGTCCTTCGGGTGCACGAACTTGATGTCGTCGATCATGTTCAGCTCGTTGAGTAGCACGGCGCAGACCAGGCCGTCGAAATCGCTGCGGGTAACCAAACGAAACTTTTCCTGACTCATTGCTGATTCCTTCACGAAAAATACGTTTCAAATGCTGTTGCCAGCCGCATCGTGGACGGTTACCGTCACTTGAATTTGGCAGGAGCTAATCAGTGTGCTGCTTGTTTCGCTTCCTTGGCGCTTGTCTTGCTGTCCGCCGGTGAAGCAGGCTTTGCTTTTTTCTTGCTGCTGTCGGACGCTTGCGGCGGCGGCAAGAGTGGTTCGGTTGTTTCGATCTTGTTGTCGCGCATGTAGGCGTCCATGTCGCGCCAGCCGGCAAAAATGGGCGCTTTGGGCA
>CAJAHZ010000017.1 GCA_903939665.1 uncultured Pseudomonadota bacterium
CAGCGCGCCCGTCGCAGTCGTCGGTGAAACGCGCCTGATGCTGAAAATCGAAATCGACGTTGCGGCAGAGAAAGAGCGTCTCGCAAAGGAGATCGCCCGCCTTGAGGGTGAAATCGTCAAGGCACAGGCCAAACTCGGCAACGAGAGCTTCGTCGGTCGCGCACCGGCACAAGTCGTCGACCAGGAGAAGAAACGCCTCGCCGATTTCGTGGCCACAGTTGAAAAATTGAAGCCACAGCTTGAGCGGCTCAAGCGTAGCTGATCCCTGACAGCCACCCGGCGATCAATTACCGGGTCTCTGCTTTTCAGCGTTCCAGCGTCACCGCAATCAATCCGCGCAAGGCGTTGGCGACGTACAGCGCGGGCGCTGTACGCAGGTCGTCAAGCCGCAACAGCCGCTCGACGGCGCGACCCGATTCGAGCAACTGCCGGCGCATAACGCCCGGCAGCACGCCGCAAGCCAAAGGCGGCGTCAGCAGCACGCCATTGCGCTCGACAAACACGTTGCTTCTTGCCCCTTCACAGACCTCGCCGCAGGTATTGAGAAAGATGGCATCGAAGACCGCCGGTCGGTCGGCCAGATCGGCCAGCGCACGGTTATAACGATCGCGTGCGGTGGTCTTGTGGCGCAGCAGGTAATCGGCGGAATCCAGCGCCTCGCTGGCGATCACCACCCGCCACGGTCGCCCGTCATCGACCGGCAGCGGTTGCGAATCAAGCAGGCATTCCCCATCATGCGCCAACGTCAGCCGTACCCGGAAAACGCCGTTTGGATTACGTGCTGATTCACGCAAGAGCATGGCGGACACTTGTTCCAGAGCACAGGCAAACCCGAGCGTATGCGCTGAAGCCTTCAGTCGCTCAAGATGAAGTGGTAGCAGCGGGTACGTCCCGTTCTCAAGGCGCAGCGTTTCGATTAACTTGTATCCTGGGTCGAAATCGGTGAGAAATTTTGCTTTGAGCAAACATTCGGCGTATTCACTTGCCGGGTCGGCATCGATCACCACACCGCTGCCGACGCCAAGCTTTCCACGCCGATCGTTCGCGAGCTCCAGCGTCCGGATAGCCACATTGAAACGGCAGTCGCCGCCCGGCGCCAGCCAGCCGAACGCGCCGGTGTACAGGCCACGCGCCGCGCTTTCCAGCGCTGCGATATGCTGCATGGCGCGTATTTTCGGTGCGCCGGTAATCGAGCCGCAGGGAAACAGGGCACGAAACAGGTCGTACAAACGCACGCTAGGCAAATCCGCTGAAACAGTGGACACCATCTGCCACAAGGTCGGGTAGGCCTCGGCCTCAAACAGACGCTCGACCCGCACCTTGCCCGGCAACGCCAAACGTCCGAGATCGTTGCGCAACAAGTCGACGATCATGAGGTTTTCAGCGCGCTCCTTTTCTGAAGCGAGCAGCGCATCACGCGTTGCCTCGTCCTCCGTGCATGTTGCGGCGCGCGGGGCCGTCCCTTTCATCGGACGGGTGACGACCCGGTCACCACAGCGCTCGAAGAACAGTTCCGGCGAAAAGGACAACAAGGTTTCTTCCGGCGTGGCGAGGTAACCGCCATAACGTACCGGTTGCCGCCTGCGCAGGTGTGCATAAAGCGCCAGCGGATGGCCGTAAAACCTGAACGTCAGAGGAAACGTAAAGTTGATCTGATAACACTCGCCGTCGACAATCCAGCGTCGAATCTGCTCAACTGCGGCAGCGTAGCTTGTCGCATCCAGTGACGAAGAAAGATCGGCGACACCAGCCGTCCGCTCATGTTCAGGCAACTGCGCCAAAGACGCGGCAAGAAAGCGATCCACCGCCCCAGAATCAAGCCGCTCGCTGCGTCCGAATATCCATGCGCGCAACGAAGCCTGACCAGTAGGCGATGCTGCGAGTGCTGGCTCAAATCTGGCGCCCAGCGCATAGTCGACGGCCAGCGCAACCCAGTCGCCATTGGCTGCTGCAGCCTCAATCGCCGCAAAGCTCGCCACCAGATCCGCGCTGCCGTCAAAACAGACGCAGTAGCGATAATCAGTCAACAGCACAGCGCTGCCGTCGTCGCCATCGAACAAGGCAAAACGACTATCGGTCGGCATGGTCAGCAAGCGGAATCGATGCAGTAGAGATGAAAATCGGAAAACGCAACGGCCTGCATCGGGCCGGCTTACTTGCGCTTGAGAAAATACTCGAAAACATTGTCGATTTCGCGGTTCGACAACAACTCGTTACCTGTCTGCTTGGCGAACGCCTGAAAATCCTTGACCGAACCTGGATCAGTCGCCAATACATGCAGCACCTGCCCGGAAGCCATTTCAGACAACGTTTTTTTGGTCCGCAAAATCGGCAGCGGACAGTTAAGTCCCTTGACGTCAAGTTCTCGATCAATTTGCATGGTCTGTTCCAGAGCGGAGATAAAGCGGCATTTTACCCGCCATTTTTTTTCTGCTTCAATTCTTCCATCTGTCGATTGCGCAACTCGCGCAAACGGGCATCAACCACAGACTGCTCGTAAAAATTACCGTCCGTCGCGCGCTGCGCGAGCATCAACTGCTCGACCGCCTCACTCAATTGCCCCTGCAGAACATAGCATTCGGCTTGCGCCCGGTGTTGCTGCAGTCGCTTGCCAGACGCCGCATAGGCCTTGGCCTGCAGCCCATAGAGCTTGAAGTCCGAGATATAGAGCTGCAGTTGCGACTCAAGAAAGCGCAGTGTCTGGTCATATTGACGCCCGGCATAAAGCGCCTCCG
>CAJAHZ010000018.1 GCA_903939665.1 uncultured Pseudomonadota bacterium
GATTCCGCTCGTCGTTATTTCCGGGCAGGTGCCTTCGGCCTATATTGGTCAGGATGCCTTCCAGGAGTGCGATACGGTCGGCATCACGCGTCCCTGCGTCAAGCACAACTTCCTGATCAAGGACGTTCGTGACATCGCGGCAACGATGAAAAAGGCATTTTACATCGCCAGCACAGGCCGCCCAGGCCCGGTGGTGGTTGATATCCCGAAGGACATCACGGCCAACAAGTGCGAATTCGACTACCCGAAGACGGTGCAGATGCGTTCGTACAACCCGGTCGTCAAGGGGCATCTCGGGCAGATCAAGAAGGCGGTTCAGCTGCTGCTTGAAGCCAAGCGGCCGATGATTTACACGGGCGGTGGCGTGATCCTCTCTGACGCGTCGGAACAGCTGACTAAACTGGCGCGCAGCCTCGGTTTCCCGATCTGCAACACGCTGATGGGCCTTGGCGCCTACCCAGCAACCGATCCGCAGTATCTCGGCATGCCCGGCATGCACGGGACGGTCGAGGCGAATATGGCGATGCAGCACAGCGATGTGCTGCTGGCGATTGGCGCACGTTTTGACGATCGCGTGATTGGCAATCCGGATAACTTTACTTCGTTGCCGCGCAAGATCATCCACATCGATATCGATCCTTCTTCGATCTCCAAGCGGGTCCGTGTTGACGTGCCGATTGTTGGCAATGTCGTCGATGTGCTGGAGGAAATGCTCAAGTTGCTCGACGCCGAAAAAGCGAAGCCGGATGCGGCAGCACTCGCGGATTGGTGGAAGGATATTGAGGGCTGGCGTGCCAAGCATTGCATGAAGTACAAGCTCAAGAAGAACGTCATCATGCCGCAGTACGTCATCGAGAAGCTCCACGAGGTGACCGGCGGCAATGCCATTGTGACTTCGGACGTTGGCCAGCACCAGATGTGGGCGGCGCAGTATTACAAGTTCGACAAGCCGCGTCGCTGGCTGAACTCAGGTGGCCTGGGGACGATGGGCGTTGGCCTGCCTTATGCCATGGGCGCTGCTTTGGCAAACCCGGATATGCAGATTGCCTGTGTCACCGGCGAAGGCTCGATCCAGATGTGTATTCAGGAACTGTCGACCGCCAAGCAGTTCCGCCTGCCGATCAAGATCATCAACCTGAACAACCGCTACCTTGGCATGGTTCGGCAGTGGCAGGAAATGTTCTACGGCAGTCGCTATTCGGAGTCCTACATGGATTCGCTGCCCGATTTCGTCAAGCTGGCTGAAGCCTATGGCCACGTCGGAATTCGCGTTGAGCGGCCGGAGGATGTGGAGGGCGCGCTGAAGAGAGCCTTCATCGACCACAAGGATGATCTCGTGTTCATTGATTTCCTCACTGATCAGAAAGCCAACGTATTCCCGATGGTGGCGGCGGGCAAAGGCCTGTCCGAAATGATTCTGGCCGAAGATCTGTAAGGGGCGACAAGATGCGACACATAATTTCAATCCTGCTGGAAAATGAAGCCGGTGCGCTATCCCGGGTGGCCGGGCTGTTCTCGGCGCGTGGCTACAACATCGAGACGCTGACCGTAGCGCCGACCGAAGATCTTTCGCTGTCTCGCTTGACCATCGTTACCTCCGGCTCCGACGAGGTGATCGAGCAGATCACCAAGCAGCTGAACAAGCTGATTGACGTGATCAAGGTCGTCGACCTCTCCGAAGCCGCGCACATTGAGCGTGAGTTGATGCTGATCAAGGTTCGTGCTGCCGGTAAGGACCGCGACGAAGTAAAGCGGTTGGCGGATATTTTCCGTGGCCGCATCATCGATGTGACCGAGTCGACCTATGTCATCGAATTGACCGGCACCAGCGCCAAGCTGGATGCTTTTATCCAGGCAATCGATACGAGCCTGATCCTCGAAACCGTACGCACCGGCGTCAGCGGCATTGGCCGTGGCGACCGCATTCTCAAAGTTTAATCAGACCGTTCACCAGAACAAATTCGCACGAAAGGAAACCCCATGAAAGTTTATTACGACAAGGACGCCGACCTCTCCCTGATCAAGGGCAAGAAAGTCACCATCGTTGGCTACGGCTCGCAGGGCCATGCTCATGCTCAGAACTTGAGCGACTCCGGCGTCAAGGTGACGGTTGGCCTGCGCAAGGGCGGAGCATCGTGGAGCAAGGCTGAAAAGGCTGGCCTCAAGGTTGAGGAAGTTGCCAAGGCAGTCAAGGGCGCCGACGTGGTCATGATGCTGCTGCCGGATGAAACCATTCCGCAGGTTTACAACGAAGAGGTCGCCCCGAACATCAAGAAGGGCGCTGCGCTGGCCTTCGCGCATGGTTTTAACGTGCATTACAATCAGGTGATCCCGCGTGATGATATCGATGTGATCATGGTCGCGCCGAAAGGTCCTGGCCACACGGTGCGTTCCGAGTACCTGAAGGGCGGCGGCGTCCCCTCACTGATTGCCGTGCATCAGGACAAGTCTGGTAAAGCAAAAGCGATTGCCTTGTCGTACGCGGCAGCCAACGGTGGTACCAAGGGCGGCGTGATTGAAACCAATTTCCGCGAAGAGACCGAAACCGATTTATTCGGTGAACAGGCCGTGCTTTGCGGCGGTGCCGTTGAGCTGGTCAAGATGGGCTTTGAGACGCTGACCGAAGCCGGCTATGCACCGGAAATGGCCTACTTCGAGTGTCTGCACGAACTCAAGCTGATCGTCGATCTGATGTACGAAGGCGGCATCGCCAACATGAACTACTCGATCTCGAACAACGCCGAGTACGGCGAGTACGTGACCGGTCCGGAAGTGATCAACGAAGAGTCGCGCTACGCCATGCGTGCCGCCCTCAAGCGCATCCAGAATGGCGAGTATGCCAAGATGTTCATTCAGGAAGGCAAGACCAACTATCCTTCGATGACCGCGCGTCGCCGTCTGAACGCCGAGCACCAGATCGAGATTGTTGGCGCCAAGCTGCGCGATATGATGCCGTGGATCAAGAAAAACAAGCTTGTCGACCAGACCAAGAACTGATTTTGGTGGCCGCTCGACGGGGCGGCGTTGCTTGGGCTTGCCGTACTAACGTACTGTTTGCACCCAGCGCGCCTAGCCCCGTCTTCGCTTTGGGCGGTGTCGACATCTGACCCGCCCAAAGTTTTGATTAGGATTCAAATGAACTATCCGCATCCGATTATTGCCAAGGAAGGCTGGCCGTTCATCGCCGGCTCGTTTGTCCTCGCCTTGCTGGCGTCCAATGCCGGCGCCTTGTCACTGCCGTTCTGGGTGATCTTCATCTTTTGCGTGCAGTTTTTTCGTGACCCGGCGCGGGTGATTGCCGGTGGTCCGACGAGTGTGATTGCGCCGGCAGACGGGCGCATTGTCGTGGTCGAAGAAGCTGACGATCCTTACCTGAACCGCCGTGCACTGAAGGTCAGCGTGTTCATGAATGTCTTTAACGTGCATTCGAACCGCTCGCCGATCGAAAGCACCGTGCAGCAGAAATGGTACATTCCGGGCAGCTTTCTCAATGCCGATCTCAATAAGGCGTCGCTGGAGAACGAGCGTTGTGCGCTGCATCTGAAGACGACTGATGGTCGGGATATCACCTGTGTCCAGATCGCCGGCCTGGTGGCACGTCGAATTCTGAATTACGTTGATGCAGGAACCAAGCTGAGTGCCGGGCAGCGCTACGGTTTCATTCGCTTTGGCTCGCGCGTTGATCTTTACCTGCCGCTCGATAGTAAAGTGAAGGTGGTGATTGGTGAAAAAGTGTATGCTTCGAGCACCATTTTGGCCGAACTTGCCTAAGCCTTAGACTGATGCCGGAAATCAAGCCCCGCAAGACCCTGTTCAATCCCGAGTTGCGTCGGCGCGGCATCTATGTGCTGCCCAACTTGTTTACTACCGCTGCTTTGTTCTGCGGGTTTTTTGCCATCGTTCAGGCGATGAAAGGTAGTTTCGAGTTGGCGGCGGTCGCCATTTTCATCGCCATGGTGCTTGATGGACTTGATGGCCGTGTGGCGCGCCTGACGCGCACGCAGAGCGCTTTCGGAGCGGAGTACGACTCGTTGTCGGACATGGTCTCATTTGGCGTGGCGCCGGCGCTGGTAACGTATGCGTGGGCGCTCAAGGACATGGGGCGGCTGGGCTGGATCGCTGCGTTCATCTATTGCGCTGGTGCTGCGCTGCGTCTCGCACGTTTCAATACTACGCTGGAAGTCACCGATAAGCGATATTTTCAGGGCTTGCCCAGCCCAGCCGCTGCGGCGCTGGTTGCCGGCTTCGTCTGGGTGATGATCGACAAGGAAATTGCGGGGGCTGACGTGCGCTGGATCGCCTGCGCACTGGTGATTTTTGCCGGTATTACGATGGTCACCAATGTTCGTTTCTACAGTTTCAAGGATATCAACCTGCGACGCAGTGTCCCCTTTATTTTCATTGTGGGCATTGCTCTCGCTTTCGCCGTGGTCTCCTACGACACACCGGTTGCGCTGTTCGGGCTGTTCGTCGTTTATGCGCTGTCAGGCTACGTGCTGGCCTTGATTCGTATTGCACGTCGCAAGAGCGTTTCGAAGACGCTTTAGGAATCGCTTGGCGCGAGTGCGCTGAACCTATTTCTAATGGACTTTTGTCGTTCGGTCGCCTTTGCCGATGCCGCAGGCTTTCTTTGTACGATATTCACATCCGGAGTCAGGACATGAAAGATCACTTAGTCATTTTTGATACCACTTTGCGCGATGGTGAGCAGAGCCCCGGCGCATCGATGACCAAGGAAGAAAAACTGCGCGTTGCGCGTCAGCTTGAACGCATGAAGGTCGATGTGATCGAGGCGGGTTTTGCCGCTGCATCGCCGGGCGACTTTGACGCGATCAAGTTGATTGCTGAAACGATCAAGGATTCGACAATCTGCTCGCTGGCGCGTGCCAACGAGAACGATATTCGTCGGGCCGGCGAGGCTATCAGGCCGGCGGCACGTGGTCGTATCCATACCTTCATTGCGACCAGCCCGATCCATATGGAGAAGAAACTGCGCATGACGCCGGATCAGGTCGTTGCCGCCGCCGTTCAAGCGGTGCATTGGGCGCGTGAATACACCGATGATGTCGAATTTTCAGCGGAAGACGCGGTGCGCTCCGACGTCGATTTTCTCTGCCGGGTGTTCGAGGCCGTGATCAAGGCCGGTGCCAAAACCATTAACGTGCCAGATACAGTGGGTTACAGCGTTCCTTCAGTGTGGGGTGATCTTATGCGCACCCTGATTGCACGCGTCCCCGGCGCAGATCAGGTGGTCTGGTCAACGCATTGCCATAATGATCTCGGCATGGCAGTCGCCAATTCGCTTTCAGCCGTTTTGGCCGGCGCGCGACAGGTCGAATGCACGATCAACGGCCTTGGCGAGCGGGCGGGCAACGCTTCGCTCGAAGAGGTTGTGATGGCGGTGAGAACCCGTAGCGACCTCTTTCCGGTGCAGACGCGGATCGACGCGACGCAGATTGTTCCGGCTTCCAAGCTGGTTTCGCAGATCACCGGTTACGCTGTTCAGCCGAACAAGGCGGTGGTTGGTGCCAACGCTTTTGCACACGAATCCGGGATTCATCAGGATGGCGTGCTCAAGCACCGCGAAACCTACGAGATCATGCGCGCAGAGGACGTGGGTTGGGCGCAGAACAAGCTTGTGCTGGGCAAGCACTCGGGGCGTAATGCCTTCAAGTCGCGCCTGGCCGAACTTGGGATCGTTCTCGATAGCGAAGAGGCTTTGAATGCCACTTTTGCCCGCTTTAAGGATCTGGCCGACAAGAAACACGAGATTTTTGACGAGGACTTGCAGGCGTTGGTTTCCGACGAGGCAATTACTCCGGAAGGTGAGCACTACAAGCTGGTTTATTCTCGCGTTTGTTCGGAGACGGGCGAGACGCCAACGGCGGATGTGACGCTGACGGTCGGCGGCGCGGAGAAGAAAGCTTCCGCTAGTGGCGGTGGCCCGGTCGATGCGACTTTCAAGGCGATCGAGTCAATTGCCGCCAGTGGCGCCGAGTTGCTGCTCTACTCGGTCAATGCCATCACCACGGGCACCGACGCTCAGGGTGAGGTGACGGTGCGTTTATCCAAGGCCGGGCGCATCGTCAATGGCAATGGTGCGGATACCGACATCGTTATTGCTTCGGCAAAATCCTACCTGAATGCATTGAACAAGCTGCACTCGTCGTTGGAAAAACTGAATCCTCAGGGCGACGTTTGATCGGTTGCTCCAGTTGCGAGGATAAAGGGCGGCGCTGATCGCCCTTTTTTATTGCTGTGCCGAAGGGCGGGTGAGTCTGGCGTAGGCGACCGTGGCGCAAAAAAACAGGGTCGAAAGTAGCGTTTCGGCGGCACCTAGCCACTGTCCGGTCCCAGTCTCCGTGGTCGCACGCACGATGCCCTCGGTGAAATAGAGCAGGATCAGCATTGACGCCCATTGGTAGGTGTAGCGCCGACCGTTGAGAATGCCGAAAAGCGGAGCAAGCAGCGGCAGGCATTTCAGAACCAGCCAGGAGCCTCCCGGTTGGATCGGCGCAAGTTTGATCTCCCAGGCGAGGCAGAGAAACACCAGCGTAATCAGGCTTGCGCAAGCCGTAAGGTAGAGAGTGCGGATCGTCATGGCGTGAATTTCAACACGATTTCAGGGCAGCGGCGGGTATCTGTTGACGTCCGCGCCGGGTTGTCGCGGCGACCGCAGGAAGCTGGGCTGCTTGACATCGGTTTATTATAGCGAACTTATGACTCATTCATTTTTCCGTTTACGCCGCTTTCTGGCGCGTATCGCGCAACGTTTTGTCGAAGAGAACTTTGACCAGATCAGCGCAAGCCTGGCTTTTACGACGCTACTGTCGTTGGTGCCGCTGGTGGCGCTGATGCTTAGCCTAGTGTCTGCTGCGCCATTTTTTTCTTCTTTTGTCGACCAGTTTGATCAGTACCTCGTGCACAACTTGCTGCCGTCGGGCAGCGCTGGAATGATCTCCAAATACCTTTTGCAATTTTCGTACAAGGCGGCGAATGTAACCCTGATTGGATTGGTCGTATTGGCGGCGACCGTCGTTCTGCTGCTGCTCACCATAGAACGGGTTTTCAATCACGTCTGGTCAGTTGTTGCCGTGCGTCCGTGGTGGCGGCGTCTTCGGCTTTATGCTGTGCTGCTGGCATTGTGGCCGCTGGCGGTTGGTGGGGTCGTGGCAGCAATCTCGTATGCGGTGACGACGTCGTTGGGCTTTGTCGATGAGCCGCCCTGGTTGCGGCGTTTCGTGTTCAACGCGATGGAACTGGTCGTCATGGCGCTGTTTATCGGCGGGCTGTATTACGTGGTGCCGTTCACCCGGGTTGAAAAGCGCGATGCGGCTTGGGCAGGGCTGATCGCGGCGCTCGGTTTTCTGTTGATGCAAAAGATATTTGAGTTTTATCTCTCCCATTTTCCATCATATACCGTCGTGTATGGAGCGTTTGCGACAGTGCCGATTTTTTTGCTCTGGTTGTATCTGTCCTGGGCGGTGCTGTTGCTTGGCGCTCTGGTTGCCGCAACGCTGCCTGAATTCCGACGGGAAAACGCCAATTCCGCCCTTCAGTAGGGCTGTTGGTCGGGTTCGATCGAGAAAACCTCGACGCTGCCAGTCTGTTCGTCAAGCTGCGTGGCTTTCATTTCACGCACCTCAATGTTTCCCTGGTTGATAACCAGTACGAGTTTTTTGTGCTGATCAAGTAGGCGTCCGGATGGTGCGACCAGCGTTTGCGACGGTCTCAGCATCGGGATTTCGGGCAGGATAAGCACTGGCAGCAAAGCTTCGTTTTCACTGTCCCCAGTTTCCGAAGGGAGGGCGAGTATTGCCGGAACGGCGCGTGATGCCAGAATCTGCAGGCCAAGCTCAAGGTGTTCGGGGTTCTCGGACAGCGCCCAGCGGACAAGGCAGATTTGCCAGTCATTGCCTGATTCAGTGCGGATCGCGGTGATGTCGCCAACCCGAAGCTTTCCGGTTTTTCCCGAGACATGCATGACCGTGTAGCCGTCCGGACTTTCGTTGGTGATCATCCAGCTCGATACGTCGGTTTCTACCGTGTCGTCCCCCTGGAAAAGGTGCCAAAGGCTGTCAAGACCGCTGCACAGCGCGGCGCGATAATTCTGCCTCCGTCGCGGAAAACGGCGCTTGCCTGGGTGTCCCCAATAGTTGGCAAGGCGGCGCAGTACGCCGTGGCCGGCTGGGGTTGCAGCGAACTCCGGCAACTCGATCTGTTGTGGCGTGCGGCCAGCATCGAGCGCTTCAAGCTGCGTTTCAAGTAGGATCGCCAGGCGATCACAGGAGAAATAATGGATATCGGGGTCGGACGGAGCTGTTTTTCGCGAGCAGGCAAAGGCTGGCGTGTCGCGTAGCGAATGAATCCAGAATGCGCCCGGGCTTTCTGGCGCGGCTTCCGGCAGTGGCTCGGCGCGGTCGGCAAAGCGTTTAAGGTATTCGGCGACGAAAGCAATCTCGCGTGATGTGAAGGAAGCCGGCTGTGCACACCC
The DNA here is from genome assembly GCA_903939665.1 of uncultured Pseudomonadota bacterium. Lineage (GTDB taxonomy): Bacteria > Pseudomonadota > Gammaproteobacteria > Burkholderiales > Rhodocyclaceae > CAJBIL01. The sequence goes on from CAJAHZ010000018.1 coordinate 8,495, forward strand.
CAGCAATAGTGCAGCGTAGTAAGTTTGGCGCAGGCTGCAGGGCGCGCCCTGCGGGGTGCTGTCTGCCAACTGCAGGCGACTTGCCGTTCTGAAGCTTTGATGCAGTTGCTGCCAGATGCCGGGGCTGGCCGGCGATGCGACCAGATCGCTGATCAACAGGTGCTGCGCGAGCGCATGCAGGCTGCGCCATAAGGCGAGGTCCTGCGCCTGGCGAAGACCGCGGATCAGGTGCTCGTCAAGGTTGTCCAATGTGGCCTGCGTGTCTTCCGCAAGCGCCTGCAGCAGATCCTGCATGCTGCGTACGACGTGTCTGGTCTTGCGCGGAATGGGCAGCGTTACATTTTTGAGTGTCGGAATCAGTTTGTCGACTACGGAAAGGCTGCGCGTATAGAGCTGTTCCAGGGCATCTGCGCGCTGGTGCGCAGTGGCGGGAATTTCTCGCAGGGCTGCCAGATGGGTGCGCAGAGGCGATAACTCGTCGGTAGGCTGGAGCGACAGCGGCGTGGCCAGCCATTCAAAAATAGCGCGAATGCCGGCTTGTGCCAAGGCAGCTGCTTCTGCATCATCGGGTTCGAAAACAGGATCGATCATGGCTCTTTGTGCAAAAATTGAACGTCCGCCGGCACGCGCCGGGGTGGCTGCTTCCGCGTCGTCAGGTTCGAAAACAGGATCGATCATGGCTCCCTGTGCAGCAGCAAATTGCCGAATCATGCACCGCGCATTATACCTGCGAGGTGACAGCGCAGACGTTCCTTAATTCACGCGGTGAACTTGAAAACGCAACAGGGAAAGATTCAGTCGACCTGCGCCCCGACGAATATCAGTTTGTTTTTCCGCGCTTTCTTGTTATAATTCTGCCCTTTTTCTGAATTCGGAAGAGAACACCATGGTTGTAATTCGTCTTGCTCGCGGTGGCGCCAAAAAGCGTCCTTTCTACAATATGGTGGTGGCTGATTCCCGCACCCGCCGCGATGGCCGCTTCATTGAGCGCATTGGTTTCTACAATCCGCTGGCTTCTGCCAAGGAAGAAGGCCTGCGTATCGCCGTTGATCGCCTGACGTACTGGGAGCAACAGGGCGCCCAGTTGTCGCCGACCGTCGCTCGTCTGGTCAAGCAGTCTACCGTCAAGGCTGCAGCCTAAACGGCTGTTGGTTGTTCCTTGCCTGATTCTGCAGACGTTGTAGCACTTCCCGACATTGTTGTTCTTGGCAAGATTGTAGGTCCCTACGGCCTGCGCGGTGCGGTGAGAATACATCCTTTTGCCGATGATCCGCAGGCCTGGGCCAAGCTGTCGCACTGGTGGATTGGCCGTGAAGGCGATGCGCCGGAGCTCTGGCGGCAGACAAAGTTGATCAGGTGCAAAGCACATAACGATTCGCTTATTGCCGAGTTGGAATGTGTGCCCGATCGCAATGCGTCGGAGACCATGCAAGGCGTCTTGGTGGGCGTGCCGCGCGAAGCGCTGCCGCCGACGGCAAAGGATGAGTATTACTGGGCCGATCTGATCGGTCTGGATGTGGTCAATACCCATGATGAGTTGCTGGGGCAGGTGCTTGGACTGATCGAGACGCCCGGCAACGACGTGTTACGGGTAGGTGGTGGAGAAATCACCGAGCGCTTGTTGCCTTTTGTGGCAGCCGTCGTACTTGATGTAGATATTGCAGCAAAGCTTGTTCGTGTTGATTGGGAAGCCGATTGGTAAGCTCGGCGGGCCGGCCGGCATCAAAGGCTGAGCAGTGTTTTACCGCGGATGTGGTAACGCTGTTCCC
>CAJAHZ010000019.1 GCA_903939665.1 uncultured Pseudomonadota bacterium
CTGGGGACGAGGACCGTGGCGGAGTATCTGTTGTCGCCGGTACGCAAAGCGTGGCATGAGGCGGGAAGGGAGCGGTAGTAGCCGTTAAAAAGGCCTGCTTTGTGTCGGATTCAGCCGGTGGTCTTCGAATCCGACGAAATCTCACCCGGCAAGAGTTGATCTGATCGGATCACGCCACCGAATCGCGCTGGCATTGCAAATCGCGGATAATCCCGTTTCGGACATCGGAGTACAGCATGCACATTCTTGTTACCGGCGGTGCCGGCTACATCGGTTCTCACACTTGCGTTGAATTGCTTGACGCAGGTTTTGAGGTGACCGTTTTCGACAATTTTTGTAATAGCCACCCTGAAGCATTGGCACGGGTCGAGCGCATCACGGGCAAGAAGCTCGGCCTGGTGCGTGGCGACGTGCGCGATCGGGCGGCACTGGTGTCGGCACTGCGCGAGAGCGGGGCGAGTGCGGTTATCCATTTTGCCGGCCTCAAGGCGGTCGGCGAGTCGGTCGAGAAGCCTATTTTTTACTACGACAACAATGTTGTCGGCACGCTGCGTTTGCTTGAGGCGATGGATGAGTGCGGCGTAAAAACCCTGGTCTTCAGTTCTTCGGCCACCGTTTATGGTGATCCGCAGTGCCTGCCGCTAACCGAGGATCATCCGCTCTCGGCGACCAATCCCTACGGTCGCAGCAAACTGATCATCGAGGAAATTCTGCGCGACGTGTATCTCAGCGATCCAGCGTGGCGTTTTGGCCTGCTGCGCTATTTCAACCCGGTTGGCGCCCATGTCAGCGGCCTGATCGGTGAAGACCCGCAGGGCATTCCGAATAATCTGCTGCCGTTCGTTGCCCAGGTTGCGGTGGGGCGGCGGGAGTTTCTCAACGTGTGGGGCGATGACTACCCGACGCCGGATGGCACCGGGGTGCGCGATTACATTCATGTGGTTGATCTGGCGCTCGGTCACATCAAGGCGCTCGAACGTCTGCAGGGAAAGACGTCCGAATGCCTGACGGTGAATCTGGGCACCGGCACTGGGTATAGTGTGCTCGATATGGTGCGCGCATTCGAGCAGGCCAGCGGCAAGCCGGTACCTTATCGGGTCGGACCGCGCCGCTCCGGCGATATTGCTTCGTGCTATGCGGAACCCAAGCGCGCGCTGGAGTTGCTCGGCTGGCGGGCGGAGCGTGGGCTGGAGGCGATGTGCGCGGATGCGTGGCGCTGGCAGCGTGGGAATCCGACGGGGTACGCAGCGTGAAGATCGGCACTGACGTGGCCCCGCACAGCCTATGCTTTGGACATTGCAAGACACTTATTCTTCTTTGGGAAAATACATGCAAGCACTGATTCCCGTTGTTCTCTCCGGCGGCTCCGGCACGCGCCTGTGGCCGCTTTCCCGCGAAAAATATCCCAAACAGCTGTTGCCGCTGATTGGCGAGGACTCGCTGTTGCAGGCCACCGTGCGCCGCGTTGAGGGCATCGCCGGCGTGCAACTTGCCGCGCCGATGGTCGTGTGTAACGAGGAATATCGTTTCGTGATTGCCGAGCAACTGCGCCTGATGGGCAAGGAGGGCTCGATTCTGCTTGAGCCGATGGGGCGCAATACGGCGCCCGCGTTGACCTTGGCCGCGCTCGCCGCGATGCGCGATGGCGCTGATCCGATCCTGCTGGTGATGCCGGCCGACCATGTGATTCTCGATACCCCGGCTTTCCAGTCGGTGGTGCGTCAGGGTGCGGCGCTGGCTGATGCGGGGGCGGTGGTGACTTTCGGCATTACACCGGATTCGCCCGAGACCGGCTACGGCTACATCCAGTCGGGCGAAGCGTTTGGCGGCAATGGCGCAGCGCGCATCGCGCGTTTTGTCGAGAAGCCAGACCTCGCTACGGCACAGACGTATCTTGATGATGGCTCGTACTCATGGAACAGCGGTTTGTTCATGATGCGCGCTTCGGTCTGGCTGGCGGCGATAGGCGCTTGCCGGGCCGATATTCTGGCGGCTTGCCGCACGGCCTGGGAACAAGGGTCGGCTGATGGCGAGTTTCTGCGCGTCGGCAAGGAGGCGTTCGGGCAGTGCCCGGCGGATTCGATCGACTACGCGGTGATGGAACGGATCGCCGCGGGCGAGTTGGCTTTGCCCGCCGGCGTCGTCATTCCGCTGTCGGCCGGCTGGTCTGATGTGGGCGCCTGGGACGCCTTGTGGAAAGTGCTGCCGAAGGATGGCGACGGAAACGTCGCGCAAGGCGACGTCTTCCTGCACGACTGCCGCAATACGCTGGCCATGTCCGAAGGCCGTCTGGTGGCCTGTATCGGGGTGGATAACATGGTGATCGTCGAGACGCCCGACGCCATTCTGGTCGCCCACAAGGACAAGACGCAGGACGTAAAGAAGATTGTTGATCGCCTCAAGCGCGATCAGCGGGCAGAAGGGCAATTGCACCGCAAGGTTTTCCGACCCTGGGGTTCGTATGATGGCGTCGATGCCGGCGAGCGTTTCCAGGTGAAGCGCATTATCGTCAAGCCCGGCGCAACGCTGTCGCTGCAGATGCATCACCATCGCGCCGAGCACTGGATCGTCGTGCGCGGGACAGCCAAGGTAACACGCGGCGATTCGACGTATCTGGTGTCGGAAAACGAGTCGACCTTCATCCCGCTGGGCACCCGCCATCGCTTGGAGAACCCGGGCTGCGTCGCGCTTGAAATGATCGAGGTGCAGTCGGGTTCTTATCTCGGCGAAGACGACATCGTGCGTTTTGAGGATGTCTATGGACGGGGCGGCTGACGCTTCACAAGCCCCTCGCCCAGGCGGGCCGCAAGTGCGCTGCATCGGGTCGGGCGATCGCGTCGCGCACCTGCTGCAGTAGCCGCTCCTTGTCGGCGCCGAGCGTTCCCTTGAGCACCAGCCAGTTCGATGCGTGGTCGCTGCGAAAAACGGTGCGCGTCAGTTCAAGTTGTTCAAGAAAACGTGCCATCTCCTGAAACAGCTGCGCCTGGGTGAGTGCTTGCCAATCGGGAAAATCCTTGCGAAAGCGTTCTTCGCCCATCGGGAAGCTGACCACCAGCGTCGCCGCATATTCAGGCTGGGTGGCGTTGAGCAGGCGGGCCGAGTTGTCGGCGTGTTGCGCTGAAAGCGCCGGGCCACCCAGTCCGTTGAGGATCATCACCGAGCGGGTGATGCCGGCCTGGCCGAGCTTGTCGAGTGCTTCCCGGGTCGATTCGAAGGTCTCGCCTTTTTTGACGCGGGCCAGCACTTCGTCGTCGCCTGATTCGGCGCCGATATAAACAATCGAAAGCCCGGCGTCGGCCAGTTCGCGCAACTCTTCGAGCGACTTCTTGCGCAGGTTGCGCGGCAGGCAGTAGCTTGACACCCGGCGGACCGCCGGCAGGTGCTCGCGGATCGCGGCGAGAATGTTCAGCAGTCGGCGTGTTGGCAGGACCAGTGCATCGCCATCGGCAAGAAATATTCTTCGCACATCGGCGCCGAATTGCTCGCCAGCCTGCCGGATGCTGCCCAGTACTTCGGCTTCATCGCGTGCGCGAAACTGCTTTTGCGGCGCGGTGTACATTTCGCAGAACGTGCATTGGTTCCACGAGCAGCCGTCAGTGACCGGCAGGATCAGCGATTGCGCTTCGCTCGGCGGACGGAACACGGGTTCGACGTAACGGATCGGCATGCTTTATAGCGTTCAGTCGAAGTAGCTGCGGGCAGCTTCGAAGCGCTGGGCGTAATAGCGGTCGGCCATCTGGTCGATGCGTACCTTGCCGCTGGTCGATGGCGCGTGCACGAAACGATCGTCACCAATGTATACGCCGACATGCGAGAAGGCGGCATTGCGCGTGTTGAAGAAAACCAGATCGCCGGGGCGCAGGCTGGCGCGCTCGACAGGGCGGCCGGCGCGGGCGATGTCGGCGGCGCTGCCGCTCACTTTCAGGCGGGCCACCTTGCCGAAAATATAGCTCACCATGCCACTGCAATCGAGGCCGGCTTCGGGATTCTTGCCGCCGAAACGATAGCCGGTATCGATCAGGCTGAGGGCGAAGAAAGCGACATCCTGCCCGCGCTCGCTGATCGGCAATGGTTCCGCTGCGCGCTCAAAGATCGGCGCGCTGCTGCAGGCGGCGAGCACCAACGAGGCGCAACAGACGAGAAGATAAAACACTTTTTTCATGCGCATCCGCGAAGTATAAACTGCTGTTTTCACCTTTGCCGAGACTGTCATGAACCTCAAGGATGCTCAACTGCTTCGCGCGCAGGGTTTCGTTGATGGGCGATGGATTGACGCAGATGACGCTCGGCTGCTCGCGGTCACCGATCCGGCTGATGGCCGGGTGCTGGCGCAGGTGCCCGATTGCGGCGCAGCCGAAACGCAACGCGCGATTGCTGCAGCCGAAGCTGCCTGGCCGGCCTGGCGGGCAAAGACCGCCAAGGAGCGCGCCGCGCTGCTGCGCCGCTGGCATGAGTTGATCCTGGCGGCGGCTGACGACTTGGCGCAGCTGATAACCGCCGAGTGCGGCAAGCCGCTGGCCGAGGCAAAGGGCGAGGTCGCTTACGGGGCGTCTTTCGTCGAATGGTTTGCCGAGGAGGGTAAGCGCGCCTATGGCGAATGCATTCCGACGACCGCCGGCGACAAGCGCCTGCTCACCATTCGCCAGCCCATCGGCGTATGCGCGGCGATCACGCCATGGAATTTCCCGCTTGCCATGATTACGCGCAAGGTGGCGCCGGCATTGGCTGCTGGCTGCACGGCCATCGTCAAACCGGCCGAGCAGACGCCGCTGAGCGCACTGGCGCTGGCCGAACTGGCAAGCCGCGCGGGCATTCCGCCCGGCGTCTTTAACGTGATTACCGGCAGCGCACAATCGGCAATCGCTATTGGTGGCACCCTGACCGCCAGCCCGGTAGTGCGCAAGCTGTCCTTCACCGGCTCGACCGAGGTCGGTCGCCTGTTGATGGCGCAATGTGCGCCGACGATCAAGAAACTGTCGTTGGAACTCGGCGGCAACGCGCCTTTTATTGTTTTTGACGACGCCGATGTCGATGCTGCCGTCGAGGGCGCGCTGATCGCCAAATACCGCAACACGGGGCAGACCTGCGTTTGCGCCAACCGTTTTCTTGTACAAGGTGGTATCTACGAGGCGTTTGCCGAAAAGCTGACGGCGCGCGTTGCGCAACTCAAGGTCGGCAGTGGATTTGAGGATGGCGTAATGCAGGGGCCTTTGATCGAGGCCTGCGCCGTAGAGAAAGTCGAGGCGCATGTGGCCGATGCGCTTGCGCATGGCGCGCGCGTGCTCACCGGTGGCAAGCGGCATGCGCGTGGCGGCAGCTTCTTCGAGCCGACGGTGCTGGCCGACGTGACGACTGCCATGCGCGTGGCGCGCGAAGAGACCTTCGGCCCGATCGCGCCGCTTTTCCGATTCACGACGGAAGCAGAAGCGATCGACATGGCCAACGCCACCGAGTACGGCCTTGCCGCCTATTTCTATTCGCGTGATGTGGCGCGCTGCTTCCGTGTTGGCGAAGCGCTTGAATACGGCATGGTCGGCGTCAACACGGGACTGATCTCGAATGAAGTTACGCCTTTTGGCGGCATCAAGCAGTCTGGCATCGGCCGTGAAGGGTCGAAGCACGGGCTTGATGAGTATCTGGAGATCAAGTACCTGTGCTTCAGTATTGTCTGAGCGGCAGTGGGAAAAGCAAGAAACCCACCGCAGTGGCCTTGGGTCACTGCGGTGGGGGTTAAGGCATTTGTTCCGGATCAGAATTTGATCAGGTCGAACTTCGTCAGCGTGACGTTGCGCGAGACGATCGGTGCGTTGCTCAGGTGCCATGCCGTGTATTGCTCGCTGTAAGGGGTGTCCGATAAGCCATCGACCGGGACGATGACTTTCATGCCGCGCAGCGAGGCGGCGCTCGCGGTGTAGAGCACGGCGCCGTGCGCAGCCGTGCCGATAGTGATGACCGTTTGCACGCCTCTTTCCCTGAGGAGTTTTTCCAGCTCGGTGTTGGCGAATTTGTCCACGCCGGTCGATATCACCGGCTCGCTATCCAGCGGCGCAAGCTCGGGCAGCGTGTCAGCACGTTTCCCGCCGGGGCCGGTGGCGTACGCGACCATCATCCCCTTGCCGCGTGCTTCGTCGAGAAGCTTTTTGACCGCCGGCACCGAGGCCATGCAACGCGGTCGCTGCGTGCAGTTTGGCGCGACGAAATCAAGCATCAGCAGTGCGGTCGTTTTCGGGTCGAGGTGGACGGGTTTCAGTTCGGGGGCGGGCGGTGTCTTCACCGTGGCCCATTCGTCGACGATGGTCTGAGCGGATGTCGCCGAGGCTGCCAGAGCGAACCCCGCGGCAAGAACAAGTCTGCCCGACTTCGTTGTAAAACGCTTGAACCATTGCGCTGCTTTCATCGCTGCCTCCTGCGTATCGTGTTGAACAAACGGTATGATGCGTTTCTTGAACTCTCAAGTAAATCGCTGCTGACAGCACTCGGACAAGGAGATAAGCCATGAATTCCCTCGGTGGTTACAACATCGAAGACCTGCAAGTCGGCATGACCGCCAGCCTGGCCAAGACGGTAACCGAAGCTGACATCGCGATGTTTGCCGGCGTCAGCATGGACGTCAATCCGATACATCTCAACGAAGAGTTTGCCAAGACGACACAGTTTGGCGGTCGCATCGCGCACGGCATGCTGTCGGCAGGCTTCATTTCAGCCGTACTGGCCAACAAGCTGCCCGGGCCGGGAACGGTCTATATGGGTCAGACGGTGAAGTTTCGTGCGCCGGTGCGCATCGGCGATACGGTCACGGCAACGGTCACGGTGAAGGAAGTTCTGGTCGACAAGCGACGCTGCGTTCTGGATGCTGTGTGCTCGGTCAAAGGCAAGGACATCATCACCGGCGAATCGGTGATGTATTGCACGACCGAAAAGGGCTGATTTTAGGCTGGGGCAGGCATACGGCAGATCTATCTAGCCGATTGGCAGCAAATGCTTTTCCGCCAGGGACACCTCGGTTCTAGGTAAAGAATGGCGGTCAGTAAGCCACGTTACATTTCGGCCATGCGACACGTTGGCGCCAAAATGGCGACAGTGGTATGCTGAGAACCTAAGCAATTGCTGGAGGTGAAAAATGGGTACTGTTATTGCCAAGCAAGATCGCATCGGCGCCCGAGTTCCACATGAGGTTTATGAGACGCTGTGCCGTGCCGCCGAGCTAACCGGCGCCACGGTCAATCAGTTTTTGGTCCAGGCCGCATTGAAGGAGGCACAGACTGTCATCGAGCGTGAGGAAGTGATTCGTCTGTCGCCGCGCGACTGGAACTGGTTGCTCGACCTGATGGAAAACCCGCCTGGGCCGAATGCCAAGCTAAAGGCCGCCCTGAAGCATTACCAGAAGGCCAAGCGTGATGATGCAGGTACGAACTTTAGCTGGGGATCATGACCGGCAGGGATTCGACTGCGGTCGCCAGGAACTGAATGACTGGCTCCGGCGGGTCGCTCGTCAGCATCAGAACAAGGGGTTGTCGAAGACCTTCGTCGCCGTTCGCGAGGAAGCGCCAACCCGCATCTGCGGCTATTACGCGCTGACGCTGGCAGAACTCGAGAACCGCCATCTGCCGGAAGCCTGTCGCAAGAAGCTGCCGCAGCGCATTC
>CAJAHZ010000020.1 GCA_903939665.1 uncultured Pseudomonadota bacterium
GTCAAACGCGGTTACGGCGTATTGGCCTTTCTCTGTGTTCTCTTCGTCTTCGCTTATATGCTGAAGAAGGAATACTGGAAAGATATCAAGTAACACGAGAATCAGCGCCTGATTTTCAGGCCACGGCATCGCCGGCAAGGGCGCGAAGAGCGCCACTGCGGTCGATGCCGATTCGTTTTTGAGGGTATTGATCATGATGAATCTCTATTCGGGTACCACCTGCCCGTTCAGCCACCGTTGCCGTATCGTTTTGTATGAAAAGGGCATGGATTTTCAGGTGATTGATGTCGATCTCTTCGCCAAGCCGGAAGACATTGCCATCATCAACCCCTACGGTCGTGTGCCGGTGCTGGTTGAGCGCGATCTCATCCTGTACGAGCCGAACATCATCAACGAGTACATCGACGAGCGCTTCCCGCATCCGCAACTGATGCCGGCCGATCCGATCATGCGCGCGCGCGCGCGCCAGCTTCTGATCACGATGGAGCGCGAAGTCTTCTCGTACATCGAAGCGCTGGAAAAAAACCAGAAGACGGCCGACAAGTCGCGTCAGCAGATTCGCGACCGCCTGACCGAGATGGCGCCGGTCTTCGTCAAGCAGAAGCATATGCTGGGTGAGGATTTTTCGATGCTTGATGTCGCCATCGCGCCCTTGCTCTGGCGTCTGGATCACTACGGCATCGAATTGCCGAAATCCGCCGCATCGCTGATGAAATATGCCGAGCGAATTTTCAGCCGGCAGGGTTTTATCGATGCGCTGACGCCGTCTGAAAAGGCCATGCGCAGATAAGCTGGCATTACCCTGAAATGTCCGGTGTCAAAGCCGGACGTTTCGTTTCCGCTGCATCGTTTTAGCCGGGGGCACCCTTGGATCTGCCGTCTACCAAACCCTACCTGATACGCGCCATCCACGAATGGTGCTGCGACAACGGATTTACGCCTTATCTTGCGGTGCAAGTCGACCAGAACACGCGTGTGCCACGCGAATTTGTGCGCGATGGCCAGATCGTGCTCAACGTCGGCTATGACGCCACCGGTCACCTCAATATCGCCAACGAAGGAATCACCTTTCAGGCGCGCTTTGGCGGTGTGGCGCGTGACATCGCCGTGCCGATTGGCAACGTTACCGCCATTTATGCCCGCGAAAACGGCGCGGGAATGGCCTTCGAGCCGGATGGCGAAGCGCTTGCCGGCGATACGACCAAGGCCGCCGACTGGCCGGCTGAGGAGAGCGAGCCGGAACCCCCGGCCACGCCGCCCGCCGGGCGTCCGAAACTGCAGCGCATCAAGTAGCCTGCCCTTGCATGGCGCGCTGCCCGCCGGTAGCGCACCATGATGAGGCGCTGTTCGCTTGCTGTCTGCGTAAATCCGGCCTAAGGCATTGATTTGTATTCATGGCACAGCTGTTGCTCAACGGGGCACAGGAGTGAAATTCATGAACCAGCAAGTCAAATCCACCTGTTGCTACTGCGGCGTCGGTTGCGGTCTGCTGATCGAGACTGAAAACGACCGGATTGTCAGCGTGCGCGGTGACCCGGAACATCCGGCCAACCTTGGCCGCCTGTGCAGCAAGGGCGCCTCGCTGGCGCTGACAGCGCGCCCCGATTGCCGTCTCCTTTACCCGCAGCTTCGCCGCGAGCGTAATGCGCCCCGCTTGCGCGCGAGTTGGACGCAGGCACTCGATCATGCGGCGAGCCGCTTCGCTGAAATTATCCGCACGCACGGGCCGGACAGCGTTGCATTCTATATTTCAGGCCAATTGCTGACCGAGGACTATTACGTCTTCAACAAGCTGGCGAAAGGGCTGATTGGCACCAACAACGTCGATACCAACTCGCGGCTGTGCATGTCCTCGGCGGTCGCCGGTTACAAACAAACACTTGGCGCCGATGCACCGCCCTGCAGCTACGAAGACATCGCGCTGGCCGACTGCCTGCTGATCGCCGGCGCCAACCCGGCGCTTGCACACCCGATCGTCTTTCGGCGCATTGAAGACGCCAAAGCCGCCAATCCCGAACTCAGAATCATCGTCGTCGACCCGCGGCGCAGCGAGACAGCCGAGCTTGCCGACCTCCACCTGCCGCTCAAACCGGGTACCGATATTGCCCTCTACAACGGCTTCTTGCATGTCCTGCTGGCCGAAGGGCTGGTTGATCGTGCCTATATTGCGGCGCATACCGAGGGCTTTCCGGCGCTTGAGCAGGCGGTCGCCGCCTATCCACCGGCCATTGTCGCGCAGATCTGCGCGCTGCCCGAGGCCGACATCATTCAGGCTGCACGCTGGTTCGGCCGATCGAAGGCGGCACTTTCGCTCTATTGCCAGGGGCTTAACCAATCCTCGCACGGCACGCACAACAACGCCGCATTGATTCATCTGCATCTGGCGACTGGCCAGATCGGCAAGCCCGGCGCTGCCCCCGTCACGCTGACCGGGCAGCCCAACGCCATGGGGGGGCGCGAAGTGGGGGGGCTGGCCAACCTGCTTTCGGCGCACCGCGACATGGCCAACCCGGCGCACCGTGCCGAGGTGGCCCGTTTGTGGGGCGTCGCCAGCGTGCCGGAAAAGCCGGGCAGGGCGGCAGTTGATCTCTACGCGGCGCTGA
>CAJAHZ010000021.1 GCA_903939665.1 uncultured Pseudomonadota bacterium
GAGTTCTTCGCCGAGGAATACCGCAAGCCGGTGGTGATCGCCGGCTTCGAGCCGCTCGACGTGATGCAGGCCATTCTGATGCTGGTCAAGCAGGTCAATGAAGGCCGTGCCGTGGTTGAGAACGAGTTCTCGCGCGCCGTCACGCGCGACGGCAATCTGAAGGCGCAAAACCTCGTTTCCGAGCTGTTCGAACTGCGTCGTTCCTTCGAGTGGCGCGGGCTCAACGAAGTGCCGTACAGCGCACTGCGCATCCGCAAGGAGTACGCCGAATTCGACGCCGAGCGGCGTTTCGATATCGCCTACAAGACCGTCCCCGACAACAAGGCCTGCGAGTGCGGCGCCATCCTGCGCGGCGTCAAAAGGCCGCAGGACTGCAAGATTTTTGGCACGGTATGCACCCCGGAGAATCCCGTCGGCTCGTGCATGGTTTCGTCAGAAGGCGCCTGCGCGGCGCACTACACTTATGGTCGTTACAAGGACATTGCAGTGGTGAATGCATGACTGAAATTCGCAAAGGCTATGTTCGCCCGCTTGACCTGAAGCATGGCCGCGTCGACATGACGCACGGCAGCGGCGGACGTGCCATGGTGCAGTTGATCGAGGAGTTGTTCGCCAGGCATCTTGGCAACGAATATCTGGGACAGGGCAATGACGGCGCCGTGATGCCGATGCCGAAGGGCAGGCTGGTGATGGCCACCGACTCGCACGTCGTCTCGCCGCTCTTCTTTCCCGGTGGCGACATCGGCTGTCTTTCGGTGCACGGAACGATCAACGATATCGCCGTGATGGGCGCGACACCGCTCTATCTGGCTGCCGGCTTCATTCTCGAAGAGGGCTTCCCGTTGGGCGATCTGGCGCGCATTGTCGAATCGATGGCCAAGGCCGCCAGGGAGGCCGGCGTGCCGATCGTCACCGGCGATACCAAGGTGGTCGAGCAGGGCAAGGGCGACGGCGTGTTCATCACGACGACGGGTGTCGGCGTTGTCGCTGACGGGGAAGACTTTTCCGGCGATCGTGCGCGTCCGGGCGACAAGATCATCGTCTCGGGCAGCATTGGCGATCACGGCATGGCGATCATGGCGCAGCGCGAGAGCCTCGGCTTTTCGGCGCCGATTGTTTCCGACACCGCTTCGTTGCATGGTTTGATCGTCGCGATGCGCAAGAGCGGCGCGGTGATTCGCGTGCTGCGCGACCCGACACGCGGCGGCGTGGCGACCACTCTCAATGAAATTGCCCGTCAGTCGAAGGTCGGCATGATGCTGCAGGAGTCTGCGCTGCCGGTGAATCCGGAAGTTGCCGCCGCCTGCGAGTTCCTCGGCCTTGATCCGCTCTATGTCGCCAACGAAGGCAAGCTGCTCGCCATCGTCGCCGCGGAGGATGCAGACAAGCTGCTTGCCGCGATGCGCGAGCATCCGCAAGGGCTGCGTGCCTCAATCGTCGGCACGGTGCATGAAGACGCGCACCACTTCGTGCAGATGACGACGGGCTTTGGCGGGAGGCGGATTGTCGATTGGCTGACCGGCGAACAACTGCCGAGGATTTGTTGAAATGTTGAAAACCTCTTTCGACGCAGAGTACGCAGAGACGCAGAGAACACAGAGAAAACCTTTCTATATTTTTTTCTGCGATCTCTGCGTCTCTGCGATCTCTGCGTCGAAAGCGCTGCTTTTAAAAGCCTGATCATGCGCATTCTTTTTCTCACCCATGCCTTCAACAGCCTGACGCAACGCCTTTACAGCGAGCTGACAACGCGTGGGCATCTGGTGTCGATTGAGTTTGATATCGCGGATTCTGTTGCCGAAGAGGCGATTGCGTTGTTCAAGCCCGCTCTGATCGTTGCGCCGTATTTGCGTCGTGCGATTCCTGAGTCGGTGTGGCGCCAGCACACCTGCCTGATCGTGCATCCGGGCATCGTCGGTGATCGCGGGCCATCGGCGCTTGACTGGGCGATTCAGGGCGGCGAGAAAACATGGGGCGTCACTGTGCTGCAGGCCGAGGCTGAAATGGACGCCGGACCGATCTGGGCGGCTGAAACTTTCCCCATGCGCAGCGCGAAAAAATCGAGTGTTTATCGTAACGAGGTGACTGAGGCCGCGACGCGCGCGGTGCTCCAGGCCGTCGAGAATTTTGCGCTCGGCGGTTTTGTTCCGAAGCCACTCGATTACGCCGATCCGGCGGTGCGCGGTGAATTGCGACCGCTGATCAAACAGGCCGAGCGTGCGATTGACTGGGCGCGTGACAGCAGCGCCGCCGTCCTCGCCAAGCTGAATGCGGCCGATGGTTTTCCCGGCGTAGCCGATACCTTGTTCGGCGAAGCGTGTCACCTGTTCGATGGCTGGGCCGAAGATGCGCTGCGTGGCGGCCAGCCCGGCGAGGTGATTGCATGGCGCGAAACGGCGCTGCTGCGCGCGACGATCGATGGCGCCGTGTGGATTGGCCACGCCAAGCGGGCCGGTGCAGCCGTTGCGCTCAAGCTGCCGGCGACGCAGGCTTTCGCCGACAGGCTCGAAAATATTCCCGAAGCGCCGCTCGTTGGCTGGTCGGTCGCCGAGGGACAGACCTGGCAGGACATTCGTTACGAAGAATCCAGCGTCGATGGAAATGCGGTCGGTTTCCTGCATTTTGATTTCTACAACGGCGCCATGAGCACGCGCCAATGCCAGCGTCTGCAAGCCGCCTACGAGTGGGCGCGGGCGCAGCCGACAAAAATCATCGTGCTGATGGGCGGCTCCGACTACTGGTCGAACGGCATCCACCTGAACACGATCGAGGCGGCGGAGTCGCCGGCCGATGAGTCGTGGGCCAACATCAACGCCATCGACGATCTGGCCGAAGCGATCATCCGCACCGATAGTCATCTCACCATCGCTGCGCTGCAGGGCAATTGCGGTGCCGGCGGCTGCTTCCTGGCGCGTGCCGCCGATCTCGTCTGGGCGCGTGACGGCGTGCTGCTCAATCCGCATTACAAGAACATGGGCAACTTGTTCGGCTCCGAGTACTGGACTTATCTCTTGCCGCCACGGGTTGGCGCCGAGGGGGCGCAGGCAATCATGCAGAACCGCTTGCCGATGACAGCGAAGGGCGGCGTTGCCAAGGGTTTTCTCGACGCCTGCCTGACCAGCGATCCGAGCGCCTTCCGCGTCGATGTCGCGCGGCGTGCTGCCCAACTTGCCGCTGCCGCCGATCTGTCCGAACGCCTGCAGGCCAAGAGCGACAAGCGGCAGGCGGATGAAGCCGCCAAGCCGCTGGCGCAGTACCGCGCCGAAGAGTTGTCGCACATGCGGCGCAACTTTTACGGCTTTGATCCGAGCTATCACGTTGCACGTTTCCATTTTGTGCAGAAGTCGCCGAACTCCTGGACGCCGCGCCATCTGGCGATTCATCGCGATCTGGGCTGGAGTGTTCCCGAATGACGGCAATGCAGAAGTTGAAACTCCCTACGGTGCTTGTCGTCGACGACGAGGTGCGCTCGCTCGAAGCATTGCGCCGTACGTTGGAAGAGGATTTTGAGGTGTTCACTGCGGCGAGCGCCGAGCAGGCGCAGGCGGTGATGGAGCGCGAGTGGGTGCAGATTATCGTCTGCGACCAGCGCATGCCGGGCATGACCGGCGTCGAGTTTCTCAAGGGCGTACGCAGCCAGTGGCCGGATACGCTGCGTATCATCCTCTCGGGCTACACCGAGGCCGAGGACATCATCGCCGGCGTCAATGAAGCCGGCATCTATCAGTACCTGATGAAGCCGTGGCAGCCCGACCAGTTGCTGCTCACCTTGCAGGCGGCGGCCAATGTCTATCGCCTGCAGCAGGAGAACCAGCGCCTGTCGGTCGAGCTGCGCGCCGCTGAGCCGGTGCTCGCCAAGCGCGTCGAGATGAAGTACGAGCGGGTCAAGCGCGAGTTCGGGCTTGATGGCTTGATTCGCACGACCAAGAGCCCGCTTAATACCGTCTGCGAGCTGGTCCAGAAAATCGCGCCCTACGATCTTTCGGTACTGATTACCGGTGAGTCGGGAACCGGCAAGGAAATGCTGGCCCGCGCCATCCACTATCAGAGCCGGCGTGCGGAGCGCGCCTTCGTCATCGAGAACTGCGGCGCCTTGCCCGACCAGTTGCTCGAAGCCGAGCTCTTTGGCTACAAGCGCGGCGCCTTTACCGGTGCTTACGAAGACCGCGTTGGCCGCTTCCAGCAGGCCGATGGCGGCACCATCTTTCTTGATGAAATCGGCGAAACCAGCCCGGCGTTTCAGGTGAAGCTGCTGCGGGTTTTGCAGGAGGGCGAGTTCCGTCCGCTCGGCGCGCCGCGTCCGGTGTCGGTCGATGTACGCGTCGTTGCCGCGACCAATCGCGATCTCGAAGCCGATGTGCGTGCCGGTCGTTTTCGCGAGGATCTTTTCTACCGTCTGGCGACCGTCACGATGCACGTGCCGCCACTGCGCGAGCGGCCAATGGATATTCCGCTGCTCGCCGGACGTTTGCTTGAAGCTTCGCAGCGCGCGCTGGGCAAGAGCGCCGACGGCTTCACCAACGAGGCGCTCGCCTGCATTGCCGCCTATCGCTGGCCGGGCAATGTGCGCGAATTGCAGAACGAAATTCTGCGCATGCTGGCACTTTCCGATACGCCGCGCCTTGGCGCCGACCTGCTCGCGCCACGCATCCTGCGCACGCCGGCAGTCGATCAGCAGGAGGATGAACTGCTCTTGCTGGTCGGTGGCGAGGGCGGGCTGAAGGAGCGCATGGACGCGCTCGAAGCACGCGTCGTCAAGGAAACGATGATCCGCAATCGCTGGAATAAATCGAAGGCAGCAGTTGAACTCGGCCTGTCGCGTGTCGGTCTGCGCAACAAGCTGGTGCGCTATGGGCTGGAGCGGGGGTAGAAATGCAAGGCAACGCTTTCAACGCAGAGTACGCAAAGACGCAGAGAGCGCAGAGAAAGCCTTTCTTGCTTTTCCTCCGCACTCTCTGCGTCTCTGCGCTCTTTGCGTCGAAAGAGGTACCGTTTTGAAACTCCTCTGGCTCCAGGCCTCGGGTTGCGGCGGTTGCACGCAGTCCTTGCTTGGTGCCGAGAATCGCAGTGGCGTTTTTGCGCAGCTCGCCGATAGTGGGATCGAGCTGCTGTCGCATCCCGGTTTGTCCGAGTCCTGCGGCGATGAGTCGCTGTCCCTGCTGCAAGCCGCGGCTGACGGGCTGCTGGATTTCGATATTCTATGCGTCGAGGGTGCACTGCTGCGCGGGCCGAACGGCAGTGGGCGTTTTCATATTCTGTCTGGTAGCGGGCTGCCGATGATTGCCTGGGTACAGCGTCTCGCCGTGCGCGCGCGCTATGTCATTGCGGTCGGTACCTGCACCGCCTATGGCGGAGTCAATGCTGCCGGCGACAACGTGACTGAGGCCTGCGGTCTGCAGTTTGACGGCAACGAGCGGGGCGGTCTGCTGGGTGAGGACTTTCTCTCGGCTTCCGGCTTGCCGGTGATCAATATCGCCGGTTGTCCGATCCATGCCGAATGGGTGGTCGATACGCTATGCTCTCTGGCCCTTGGCGCGTTAGGCGAAAATGACCTTGATGCGCTGCAGCGACCGCGCTTCTATGCGGAACAACTGGTGCATCACGGCTGCCCGAAAAACGAGTTTTATGAATTCAAGGCCAGCGCACAAAAACCTTCCGATCTCGGTTGTCTGATGGAAAACATGGGCTGCAAAGGCACGCAGGCGCACGCCGACTGCAACACGCGGCCGTGGAACGGCGTCGGCTCGTGCGTACGCGGCGGTTTTCCGTGCATTTCTTGCACCGAGCCGGGTTTTGAGGAACCCGGGCATCCATTTATGGAAACGCCAAAAATCGCCGGCATTCCGACGGGTCTCCCTTCGGATATGCCGAAAGCGTGGTTTGTCGCACTCGCCGCGCTGTCGAAGTCGGCAACGCCAAAGCGCGTGCGCGACAACGCCGTCTCCGATCACCCATTGACGGTGCTCAAGAAACCGGGAAAGAAATGAGCGCGTACCGATGCGGCGCCTGACGGTTGGCCCCTTCAATCGCGTCGAGGGCGATCTCGAGGTGACGCTCGACATCGCCGACGGGCGCGTCGCGTCGGCGCGCGTCAACGCCTCGTTATATCGCGGTTTCGAGCAGATCCTTTTGGGCAAGCATCCGCTCGATGCGCTGGTTATCGTACCGCGCATCTGCGGCATCTGCTCGGTTTCGCAGTCGGCGACGGCTGCTGCCGCGCTGGCCGATGCGAGCGGCCTGACGATGCCGCCGAATGGCCGTCTGGCGCAGAACCTCATCCTCGCCTGCGAGAACGTCGCCGATCATCTGACGCATTTTTATCTTTTTTTCATGCCCGACTTTGCGCGCGAAGCGTACCGCGGATGCGCCTGGCATGCGGCGGCCGAAAGCCGTTTCAAGGCAACGGTCGGTGATTCCTTGAAGGAAATGCTGCCGGCGCGCGCCGACTTTTTGCGCGTGATGGGCTACCTTGCCGGGAAATGGCCGCACAGTCTTGCCTTGCAGCCCGGTGGAACGACCCGTGCGGTGACGCCGACCGAAATTGTGCGCCTGCTAGGCGTGCTGCGCGAGTTCCGCCGCTTTCTTGAAACGACCTTGTTCGGCGATGCGCTGGAAAACGTCACAGCGCTTGCCGACCCGGCGGCGCTCGCTGCGTGGGCCGATGGCCGGCCATCTGATTTCGCACGCTTCCTGCAGATTGCCGATGATCTCGGGCTGGCCGGGATGGGGCGGGCGACCGATCTGTTTGTCAGTCACGGTGCCTACGGTGCTGGCGACGATCATCTCTTCGCACGTGGCGTCTGGGATGGTTCCGTGGAGGCGTTTGATCATTTGAAAGTCAGCGAGGATGTCGCGCATGCGTGGTTGCTTGATGCGGCGCCGCTGCATCCGCTACAGGGTGAAACGCGTCCGCTGTCCGGCGAATTCAGTGACAAGGCAGCGGCCTATAGCTGGTGCAAGGCACCGCGTTATGGCGGGCGGGTCGTTGAAACCGGCGCGCTGGCCCGTCAGGTGGTTGCCGGCCATCTTCTGTTACGTTCGCTGGTCGCCGCCGATGGCGGCAACGTCAAGGCGCGCGTCGTGGCTCGGCTGCTTGAAATCGCGCTGATTGTTCCAGCGATGGAAAGCTGGGTGCGCGCGCTTATGCCCGGGCAGTCCTTCTGTAATCAATGGCAACTGCCCGATTCGGCAACCGGCGTCGGTCTCGTCGAAGCGGCGCGCGGCGCGCTCGGGCACTGGTTGCGCATCGAGCGCGGAAAAATCGCCAGTTACCAGATCATCGCGCCGACCACCTGGAACTTTTCGCCGCGCGATGCCGCTGGCACCCCTGGGGCGCTGGAGCAGGCGCTGGTCGGCCTGCCGGTGGGCGAATCTGAAAGCGCGCCGCTCGCTGTGCAACACGTCGTGCGATCGTTTGATCCGTGCATGGTGTGCACGGTGCACTAAGTTGGAGAGCCCCTGTTTGTCGCAACCACGATACCTTTATCCCAGGCGGGGAGGCGCTGAACAATAAACGGGTGGTCACCAAAAAAATCATGAGGGGCTTTACGCAATCGGTTTTTCGAGCGCGTTCAAAACGGGTGAGCAGACGTAGAAACGGCCCCACTGTCTGCCGCTTATTTCTTTTAGTATTCCGTTTTCCTCGAGTACGGTTATCGCAGCCTTGGCCGTTGGATGGGTCTTGCTGAGCAGCTTGGATGCTCGGGAAATGCTCATGTACGGGTTTACAAACAGGTCATCCAGCAGACCGAGTGCATTCGGCTTGTCGCGCAATTGTGCCCGGTACTGTTCGCGCAGCGTGTGGAGTTCCCGGGCTTGTTCGCCGGCTTCCGTCGCGATCTCGGTGACGCCCTGGAGGAAGAAGCGGATCCATGGAATCCAGTCGCCATGTGTCCGCACACGCTGAAGCAGGTCGTAGTAGTCGTTCTTGTGAGCGTCAATGAAGGCGGAAAGGTAGAGCAGCGGCTGAGGTAGGCGCTTTCTCTCCATGAGGAAGAAGGTCACCAGCAGCCGTCCGACCCGTCCGTTTCCATCCAGAAACGGGTGGATTGTCTCGAACTGAACGTGCATCATCGCGCACTGAATGAGGTCGGGGATGGTGTCTCGCACATGAAGAAATTTTTCCCAATCACTGAGGCAGTCGTTCATGTCGTCGACGGGCGGCGGCACAAAGGCGGCCGTCATAGGGTTGCTACCCGTTGGGCCGATCCAGTTTTGTGAGCGCCTGAATTCCCCTGGCGTGGCCTTGTCGCCTCGGACGCCGGTCATCAGCTTCTCGTGGATTTCCCGAACCAGCCGCAAAGATAGAGGGAGCTCGGAGAGAAGCTTTACGCCATGCTCAAGGGCGTGGATGTAGTTGCGTACCTCTTGGATGTCGTCACCGTTGGTGCGCTTCGAGTGCCCATCTTCCAGTTCATCGATGAGTAAGTCCGAGAGGCTGGCTTTCGTCCCTTCGATCCGGGAGGACAACACAGCCTCACGCTTGATGTAAGGCGAAATCAGCAAGTGAGGATTCGGTAATTGGCCGCCCAGTCCAGACAGTTCCGACAGGGCAGCATCGGCCTTGGAGAGGGCCAAAACGAAGTTCATATCAAAGGCAATCTGGGGCGGCAGTGGGTTTGGTACGAAGGCTAGGTAGCCTTGAGGAGCGTCCGCCAGTCGGCCGCTCTTGCCGTCAGAAAAGTCTTTTGGATTCATGGTGGTAAAAAGAAAACCGAGAATTATTTTCAAACAATTATAAGCTTTGAAAAAAATATAGCAATTTCTTTCAAAGCTATTGGGGTTTGAAAAATATTTGAGAGAAAAACCTTCGATGAAAAGTTGCTTCTATCCGCTGTCGGATTTCTTGTTCAGCATATCGCCCGCTAAGTTACTGATTGTAGGTGTATGCGACAGCGTGTTTTTGGTGCCTATTAAGCAGCGTCAAATAACCCTGATCTGCTGACCCTGTTGGATAATTCTCTGCCCTTCAATCTGCGCATGGTGTGCACGGTGCACTAAGTGCGGCGCCTTGCCGTGTCCCGCGGTTCAGGGCACTCTTGCTTACCCCGATTCGGACGCGCGGCAGGGTCGAATATGTTAACCGCCGTTTTTCCGGTAGAGTTCGCAGCAGCCCCGTTAGCGTATGGCGGCACAATTTTGGCGGATAACAACATGCAGGGAGTCGGACAGTGATAAAAACATTCCTTGGCATATCGCTTGGCTCGAAGGGGGCTGAGGATGCGTCATCGGAAAAAATTTCCCAGAAAAGGATCGATCCTGCGCAAATCAAGACCCTGATCGATTTTTTCCCGATCGGGAAGAAGCTTGATTATTGCCCCGAATTCAAAAAGGAAATTGTTTTCGAGACCTTCGTCGTCGCCTATTGCGTGAATGGGCTGTTTGTCTATTCGGCTGAAGCGATCGAGCGTAATCATCAGGGCGATCCGGTGGTTTTTCTGGCCGGGGAGAACGAGAAGCGAATCCCTGTTTCCGAACTAAAGTTGTTTCAATTGCTCGTGCCGGACACCACGGACCTTGAGATGAAGCTCGACTATCAACGCCGGGCACTTCTTGGTCGAGGGCGTCAGTTCAACAAGGGCAATTACATCTCACTGACCTCCAATGCGGGCGTCAAGGGCGTGTCGACGGTCGATACCGAGGTGGCGAAGCAGATTGTTCTGC
This sequence comes from uncultured Pseudomonadota bacterium, assembly GCA_903939665.1. Taxonomy (GTDB): domain Bacteria; phylum Pseudomonadota; class Gammaproteobacteria; order Burkholderiales; family Rhodocyclaceae; genus CAJBIL01. The sequence goes on from CAJAHZ010000021.1 coordinate 9,664, forward strand.
CGGACGGACCTTACGCACAAACGAAGATGATCCTGCTGACGCCGGAATTTCAGACCCTGGCTGTCGTCGACCAGCGTCGAAAGGCGCGGGCGAAAACCTGTGTTCCAGTGATGGTTACGCTGTCGGGCGGCCAGTTGACCGGCCCCTGCACGATTGTTGATATGTCCGACGATGCGGTGCGCCTTCGCGTGCGTGACCGCGATACGACAATGCCTGTAATGAAGCCGGGCGACGAGGTGACCCTTGAGATCGATCTGGGCGAGGCAAAACGGCGCTACACCATCAAGGGGGCGGTGATTCGTCGCTCACCAGAGACTTGCAGCATCCTTCTGAAGGCGCTGTTCAATGATGGAAAATTCGGCGGCTTCGGCCCGCTGGATTTTCTCGAGTTGAAAGCAGGTTTGCTCAACTACGGGTCGTGAGTCGCGCGTGGAACGCTTCACCATTTCACTTGATGCCGAATTGGCCAAGGAGTTCGATGCCCTGATTGCCGAGCGCGGCTACAGTAACCGCTCGGAAGCGGTACGTGATCTGCTGCGCGCACAGCTTGAACAGTGGCGGCAAACACACGACGAGGCAGCGCACTGCGTGGCCAACCTGTCCTACGTTTATAACCACCACGAACGCGAGCTTGCCGAGCGCCTGATGGCAATCCAGCACAATCATCACGACCTCATGGTGTCTACGCTGCACGCCCATCTTGATCACGAGAATTGTATCGAGAGCGCCATTCTGCGCGGGCCGACGGTGGCGGTGCGGCGTTTCGCCGAGGCGCTGATGGCCGAGCGCGGCGTACGTCACGGCAAGCTCAATCTGGTCGCCGTCGACATTGGTCAGCGCCATGCGCATGGCTACAAGCCGCGCGGCCATGGTCACTCGAACCATCATGTCCACTTCAAACCCGCCCGCTAAGCCGCGCGCTCCGCGTTCCTTGATTGAGAGCGGTTCGCTGCCTTCGCCGGCTGCCGTTTTTGACGGCGTTAATGAAGCGGTGTGGATCGACGTGATCCACAAGATGGACGAGGTGTATAACGACCTGCTGCAATACGAGGTCGCGCTTGAGGAAAAGAACGCCGCGCTGGAAGCGTCGCACCAGTTCATCGAAAGCGTGCTGGCGTCGATGTCGGACATTCTCATCGTTTGCGATCGGCACGGCTCGATTGAAGAGGTTAACGATTCATTGCGCCGCTTCATCGGCAAGGATGAAGCCAGCCTGCGCGGGCAGCC
>CAJAHZ010000022.1 GCA_903939665.1 uncultured Pseudomonadota bacterium
GTTGCTGCAGTCGCTTGCCAGACGCCGCATAGGCCTTGGCCTGCAGCCCATAGAGCTTGAAGTCCGAGATATAGAGCTGCAGTTGCGACTCAAGAAAGCGCAGTGTCTGGTCATATTGACGCCCGGCATAAAGCGCCTCCGCATAACCATAGACCAGCGACTTCGACTGCGGGTAGCGTTGCAAGGCATCACGATAAATCGCCTGCGCCCCCGGCAGATCCCCGGCGGCGATCCTGATTTCCGCTGCCAAGCCGGAAATCATCGGCGAGCTCAGCTTGAGCGTCTTGAGTGCATCGAATTCACGTTGCGCACCCGCCGCATCCTTCGCTCTGAGCAGTGCATGACTCAGGCTGTAGCGAACGGCCGCCTCGGAAGAGAATTTCTGTTCGCGCAGCTGCGTCGCAAACTCGCTCACCGCCTCGCGCGGCGTACCCATTTGTGCGCGCAACTTGGCGCGCACCAGCAGAAAATCAATACTGTCGGTTACCTGCCGGTAGGGGGCGTCCTGCGCGCGGTTCTGCATATCGGAAATCCGCTCGACCGTCATCGGGTGCGAGCGCATATATACCGGTGCATTGTTCTCATAAACGCGTCCCGCCTTTTGCAGACGCTCGAAGAAGTCACTCATGCCGCGCACATCAAAACCGGACTTTTCCAGCGTCTGATAACCCACGCGATCGGCTTCCCGCTCAAAATCGCGGCTATACGCCAGTTGTGACTGAATGGACCCGGCCTGCGCCGACGCGATCACCCCACCCGCCACCTGCGAATTCGAACGCGCAGCGAGAATACCAATCGCCATGGCGACCATCGTAGTGATCGAATCTTGCTTCCCTTTGGATATCTGCCGAGCCAGGTGATTCTGCGTGACGTGCGATATTTCGTGCGACACCACGCCAGCCAGTTCGGATTCGGATTGCGAGGTAAGCAGCGTCCCGGTATTGACGCCGATGAAACCGCCAAACATGGCAAATGCGTTGACCGTATTGTCCCGTATGGCAAAAAAATGGAAATCACCGCCAGGATTCGAACTGGCGGCAACCAGCCGGCTACCCAAGCGGTTGAGATAGTCGTTTATTTCCGGATCGTCGACGTAAGTCGGCTCGTGCAGACGAATGTCGTTCATGATGCTCTCGCCAATCTTGCGCTCAAGCTGCGGCGAAAAATCAGCGCGTGCTGATTCGCCCAAATCCGGCAGGTCATCGGCCAATGCGCAAGGCGCAGTTGCCAGTGCAGCAACCACAACCAGCGACAGGGTTGCGCGAGAAAGTCTGAGGAAAGGATTCAAGATCTATACGGTCACAAGCTGAAAATCATGGTGCTATGATACCGGACTCCGCTGCCCCGATTTATTTCCAATTATTTCATCAAACAAACCCATGTCCGCCAACCCCCTCACTCATTTTGACGCCGAAGGCCAAGCCCATATGGTCGATGTCGGCGAAAAAACCGAAACCCGCCGTCAGGCACGCGCTGGCGGCAGCATCTTCATGCAACCAGAAACGCTGACGCTGATTCGCAGCGGCTCGTCCAAAAAGGGGGATGTGCTCGGCATCGCGCGCATCGCCGCGATTCAAGGTTCAAAGCGCACGTCTGATCTGATCCCCTTATGCCATCCGATCGCCCTGACCAAAGTCTCCGTGGAATTCGAGATCGACGTCGAACGCAACGCTGTTCATTGCCTGGCGATTGCCGAATGCTTCGGTCGCACGGGCGTCGAGATGGAGGCGCTTACTGCAGCCAGCGTCGGCCTGCTGACCATCTACGACATGTGCAAGGCCGTTGATCGCGGCATGCGCATCGAAGGCATCCGGCTACTGGAAAAGATCGGCGGCAAATCCGGCCATTGGCAAGCCACGCCGGAAAAATAGGCTCATCGCCGTGGACCCTCTTCGCAGAGCCCTGCTCAAGTCGGCTGGCACAAGCTTCACGATCTCCACGCTGCTCGCCAATGGGCTCTTGAA
>CAJAHZ010000023.1 GCA_903939665.1 uncultured Pseudomonadota bacterium
CGCCTGTGCCTGAATCGGGGTGGGGGTTTCGTAGCCATGATCAGCAATGGCACGCAGGATCTCGGGTGCGAGACCCAGTTCGGTAAATTTCATGCAGGAGAACTCCAGGCGTTTGCCATGCGTGCGGACAAAACCACGGGGGCTGTCACGAATGCACGAACCAGTCTGGGCAAACACTCAGGGATATGTGAGTCGGGCCAGGCGAGAATGCCAAGCCACATCGGACGGACGCCAAGACTGATGAGTGGCGTCACGAGGAGCGCGCAGTCTAACACGACGGGGCCATGCATCGATCATATTTCAGGGAGGCCAAAGAAAACCCTTTAACTACTACGGATTTTCGGTAATCATTAGCCTCCCCCAACCCAAAAAATACGGAGAAAACATGAAACAAGTGATCTGGGTGCTATGGCCCGCATTCATCGCGGCCGGCATTGCGGAAATCGTCTTTTTTACCCTGATCGATCCGCGCCAGTTATATCTGCTCGGGCAGCCGGTAGACCTTTCAAGCACGGCCACCTACTCGATCGGTTTCCTGCTGTTCTGGTTGCTTTGCATCGGTTCCAGCCTGATGACCTACCTGATGCTGCCGCACAGCATCAAAGAAGCGCTTGGCCGGATCGCCAACGAACGCGAAGATCTCTCGCGCCCCAAACGGCGCGTGCACGCAGCCGGGAATTAAGTCCCGGCCAGACTTCTGCGCGGTCGTTTCAGCAGGATATCGGGCTGGAAAAAGGAATGACTGAAGCGGCCTGCCCAGACTTTGCCGAGCGCAAGAAACGCTGTGCAAATTCCTTGTCGGCCAGCGCAGGGCTGAACAGATAGCCCTGCGCCGTATGGCAATGCAGCCGGCGCAGACGATCAAGCTGCCGGGTGTTTTCAACCCCCTCGGCAACAACCTGCATGCCGAGCGCTCTGGCCATGGCGACAATCGCAGCAACAATCGGATCGCCACTACCATCTGCCGTCTCTATTTCCTTGATAAACGCGCGGTCGATTTTAAGCGTGTGGAAAGGGAGTTGTTTCAGGTAAGACAACGACGAGTAGCCAGTGCCAAAATCGTCCAGAGCAAGCTTTACGCCGGAAGCTGCGAGTTCCCGAAGTTCGTGCAGAGAATCTCCGTCACTGTGCAAGAAAACCGATTCGGTGATTTCAACTTCGAGCAGCGACGGGTCATGGCCAGCTGCCGCCATCCTTTCCAGCAGGCGTTGTGCCAGACCGGGCTTCCAAAGCTGGCGCGCCGAAACGTTGATCGAGACGCGGGGAAGCACGAGCCCCTCCTCCCGCCACGCCGAGAGCAGATCGATGGCCCGGTCGATCACCCAATCGCCAATTGGCAAGATCAGACCGGTCTCTTCGGCAACCGGAATGAAGCGGTCGGGCGGAACAAACTGCCCCTCATCATTATGCCAGCGCAACAAGGCCTCGCAACCCACCAGACGACGACTGACGACATCGACCTGCGGTTGCAGAAACAACATCAACTGCTTTTTCTCGATGGCGCGACGCAGGCCGGCTTCGATCTGCACCCGGCGCTGGATCGTTTCGTTCATCTGGAAGGTATAGAAGCGGACACCGTTGCCACCACCCGCCTTCGCTTGGTACATGGCGGTATCGGCGTTGCGCAGAAGAATCTCCGGAGTCACCCCGTCATCGGGGTAAAACGAGACACCGATACTCGCCGTGACGCAAAGCTCATGGCCATTCGCATCGACCGGCTGCGCCACGGCATGAAGTATCTTGGTCGTTACCAGATGCGCCTGAAGCACGTCGGTGATTCCCGGCAAGACAACGATGAATTCGTCGCCACCTTGCCGAAAGATGATATCGGACTCGCGCACACTCAGCTTGAGGCGCTGTGCCAAAGCCATCAGCAGCACATCTCCGATTTCATGCCCAAGCGAATCATTCACATCCTTGAAACGGTCGAGGTCGATAAATAGCACGGCGACCGCCTGGCCACGCCGCTTCGACTGAGCCAGTACCTGCGGCAGGGAGTCAGCCAGCAACAGGCGATTGGCCAGCCCGGTGAGCTGATCATGATGCGCAAGAAAACGGACGTGTTCCTCGGTAGCCTTGCGCTCGGTAATATCAGAGACCGAGCCGGCCATCAAAAAGGCCACCCCGCGCCGGTTGCGCAACGCCAGCCCGCGCGAAGCAAGCCAGCGGTATTCCCCGTTGCGAGCGCGAACCCGGTATTCGCAATAAAAATGCGGCGTTTCGCCTTTCAGGTGCCTGGCAACCGCGTAGTTGTAGTGTCCTCGGTCATCCGGGTGAACGAGTTCAAGCCAGGCGTGGGTGTCGGGAACAAGATTCTCGCTATAGCCGAGGAGCGCCAGCAGACGCTGGCCGACATTAAGCTCCTTGGATACCGGGTACCATGACCAGAGACCATCGTGCGCTTCGCGCATGGCCAGATCGTGAGCTCGAAAGGTGGCATAAAAATGCCGCAACTCGA
>CAJAHZ010000024.1 GCA_903939665.1 uncultured Pseudomonadota bacterium
CGGCCTGCACCATAGTCTGCAGGATAGCGAGGCGCGTTTGCGTGCCGTGTTCGAGCAGGCTGCCGTCGGGGTTGCACAGATTGATACGCTGACCGGCCAGGCGGTCAGCGTCAATCAGAAATACTGCGATATTGTTGGTTACAGCCGGGATGAAATCCTGTCGATGAACATGGAAGCGCTGACCTACGTCGATGACCGGTCGGCGTGCTCTATCGATATGGAGCGCCTGAAAGCGGGAGCGCTCCGTGAATTCAGTGTCGAGAGGCGGTATGTTCACAAGGACGGCCATCTCGTCTGGGTGCTGGTGACCGTGTCGCCGATGTGGGCGTCCGGTGCGACACCCGATTTTCACATTTCGGTGGCGCAGGACATCACCGAGCGCAAGCGGGTCGAGCAGGAATTGGCGGATCATCGGGCACACCTTGAGGAACAGGTCGATGCGCGAACTGCTCAGTTGAGCGAGGCGCGTTATGCCGCTGAGGCGGCCAATCGCAGCAAGAGCGCTTTTCTGGCCAACATGAGTCACGAAATTCGCACGCCGATGAACGGCATCGTCGGCATGGCCAATATTCTGCGACGTGGCGGCGTAACGCCAACGCAGGCGAAGCAACTCGACAAGATCGATACGGCGAGCAAGCACTTGCTCCAGATCATCAATGACATTCTCGATATCTCAAAAATCGAGGCCGGAAAGCTGGTGCTTGAGGAGACGGCGGTTTCCATCAATGCGCTGATGGTCGCCGTCAGTTCAATGCTGTCCGATCGGGTGCAGGCCAAGGATGTTCGTCTGCTGATTGAAACCGGCGCGCTGCCGTCGAGCCTGCACGGTGATCCCACGCGCTTGCAGCAGGCCTTGCTCAACTACGCAACGAACGCCGTCAAATTTACCGAAAGTGGCAGCGTTACATTGCGGGCGTTTGCTCAGGAGGCGGGCGACGAGTCGGTGATGCTGCGCTTCGAGGTGCAGGATACCGGGATCGGGATTTCGCCCGACGCACTGCCGCGGCTCTTTGAGGCCTTTGAGCAGGCAGACAACTCGACGACAAGAAAATATGGCGGCACCGGGCTGGGGTTGGCCATTACCCGGCGGCTGGCCCGCTTGATGGGGGGCGACGCGGGCGTTGAAAGCACGCCGGGGAGCGGCAGCACTTTCTGGTTTACAGCGCGGCTGAAGCGCTGCAGTGAGGACGCCGTGGCGCAGACGGCGGTGCTTGCCAATGCCGAGGCATCGATCCGGGCGTGCTACAACGGTAGCCGCATTCTGGTCGTGGACGACGATGCGTTGAATCGTGAGGTCGCCCAGATGCTGCTTGAGGGCGTCGGCCTGAGCGTCGATACAGCGGAGGACGGGGTGGAGGCGGTGGCAATGGCGCGGGCGAATGTTTATGCCGTCATCTTCATGGACATGCAAATGCCGACGCTCGACGGACTGGACGCGACGCGGCAAATCCGCGAGATTCCTCAATGCCGGGCAATCCCGATCGTTGCCATGACGGCAAATGCCTTTGCCGAGGACAAAGCGAGTTGCCACGCGGCGGGGATGGATGACTTTCTGATCAAGCCTTTCGATCCCGACGCGCTTTTTTCGATGTTGCTGCCACGGTTGGCGCAGGGGCGCACAACGGCTTGAGCACCCGGTCGATCTGAAAGGACGCGACGGACTCCGCCTGGAGCCCGTCTTGTCCGGCCAGCAGAGCACCCTGCCAACAAGGGCTGGTGCCAGCGCTGGCACGCATCCTCAGGCTGAGGAACTCGAAATCGGGTGCGTCGCCTGCAGATGTTGATAAACCACGGCCCAGTGACCAGCGCGCTCGGTCTGGCCGTGTTCAAGGGCATCGTTGAAATCGTCAAGCACCATGGTGTGTAACTGCACAATACCGACCGGCGTCTTGAGCAACTCGCAGCCCATCTCGGCCGCACAGATCATGGGGATGTGTTCATGTTGGGCGATGGCCTCAATTTCATCGTTGTCGAGGTCGCTGAAATCCAGGCAATCTTCGAGACAAAGCATGGCAGCCTCCAATCGTGACAGGAGAATCAATGCCGGTTGCCGTGTTGCAGCAATTTCCGGCGCTGGTGCTGGCATATTCTTGTTATGTCTCCCCCTTTTTTGTTCGCCTGATTAAAAAGCTTGTGGGTGGGGGAGGGTCATTCAGACTAGAACACCCGCGCTATTTTTCAAGCGGTATTTTTCAGTGCCTGTTTGCGTGCAATGCAAAATGCATTTCGCGGCGAAATGTGCGCCAACGTGGGTAAATAGCCAGAGAAAAAGAAGTGAGGTAGCATGGATAAAGTTGGTTGCCGCAATCTCCCGCAACGGCGGCCCTGCTGCTTGGATGAAAGGTCCGGCATGGTTTCAGCGCTCCTCGCACGGCATTCACTAAAAACAAGAATCACCCTGATTACGCTGGCTATTTTCGTGATCGGCATCTGGTCGCTGGCATTTTATGCCAGTCGTGTATTGCACGGGGAGATGCAAAACTTGCTGGGTGACCAGCAGTTCTCAACGGTTTCTATCCTGGCAGCAGAACTCAACGACGACCTGTAAGAGCAGCATCGCTGCGCTGGAAAAAGTGGCTGAAAAACTTAGCCCGGCGATGCTGGGCGATGCGCAGAGGCTACAGTTTTTTCTGGAAGAACTCCCTGTGCTTCAGGGGATATTTAACGCCGGCACCTTCGCCACCGGCATTGATGGCACGGCAATCGCCTCGACGCCGCGCTCGGTAGGGCGGGTCGGCGTCAATTACATGGAACGAGATCACATCGCGGCTGCCCTGAAGGAAGGGAAGTCGTCAGTCAGCCCGCCTGTCTTCGGCAAGAAAATCCATGCGCCGGTTGTCGCCTTGGCGGTGCCCATTCGCGATCGGCAGCGAAAAGTGATCGGCGCACTGGTTGGGGTTGTTGATCTGAGCAAGCCCGGTTTCATGGACAAGATTGGAAGAAATGCCTACGGCAGAACTGGCGGCTATCTGCTGGTCGTTCCGGCGTCGCGTCTGATTATCTCGGCTTCTGAGAAAGACAGGGTCATGGAAACGCTCCCTGGGCCCGGCGTGATTCCGGCGATGGATCGTTTTCTGCAGGGGTACGAAGGTTCCGTCGTTTACGTTAACCCGCATGGGGTGGAGGTGCTGGATTCGGCCAAGAGTGTGCCGGTAGCGGGTTGGTATGTGTCCGTCGGATTGCCCACCGTGGAGGCTTTTTCTCCGATTCGCAGCATGCAGCAGCGAATGCTGGTCGCCACGATTTTCCTGACTCTGGTGGCGGGCGTCCTGATCTGGTTGATGTTAAAGCGCCAACTCTTACCGATGCTTTCCACCGTCAAAACGCTGGCCACCCTGTCGGAGACAAACCTGCCTCCGCAGCCCCTGCCAATCGTCCGACAGGATGAAATCGGCGACCTGATCGGCGGCTTTAATCGCCTGCTCGGAAGCCTGGGGCAACGGCAAGATGCATTGAGGCGAGAGCAATCGTTTTCGAAATCGGTACTCGACAGTCTTCCCGGAATTTTCTACCTTTACACCTACCCGGAAATCGAGTTGGTGCTCTGGAACAAGCAGCATGAGACGCTCCTGGGCTATGGCGCTGACGAGATGGCGGGGCGTTTGGCAACCGACTGGTTTGCGCCGGAACTCAAAGGCGCGATTGTCGATGCCATAGAAGTGGTCATGGATAAGGGGTTCAATTCAATTGAAGCCCCCATGCTGGCGAAAGACGGGCTCCCGGTATATCTGCTTCTGACCGGCGTCAGATTTGAGTCAGAGGGCCGCTCCTATTTCGTGGGTACCGGGACTGACATCAGGGAGCGCAAGCAAGCCGAAGCCGAGGTTGAAAGGCTTAACGCAGATCTGGAACAGCGGGTTGTTGCGCGGACCGCTGATCTGGAGATTGCGAACCGGTCGCTCGCCCTTGCCACGTCTCAGGCGGAAGCAGCCAATGCCGCAAAAAGCGATTTCCTCGCCAACATGAGCCACGAACTGCGAACCCCGCTGGGCGCCGTAATCGGCATGGCCGGACTGGCCCGGGGTGTCTGCACCGACCCCAGGCAACGGGATTATCTGGACAAGATTACTATTTCCGGCAAGTACCTCAGCCGGATCATCAATGACCTGCTCGATCTGTCGAAGATCACCGCCGGTTACCTGGAATTTGAAAACGTCACTTTCAGTCTGCGCCAGTTATTGGCACGCTGTAATTCGGTGATGGCCTACCGGATGGCTGACAATGGACTGAAACAGCTTGAGACGATCGATGCAGCGGTGCCTGATGCCTTGCTCGGCGATCCTTTGCGGATCGAACAGATCATCCTCAATCTGGTCGGCAACGCCATCAAGTTCACCCCAAGTGGCCGCATTGAAGTGCGCGTCAGCCTGCACGCCCGTGAAGCGGACCGCGTCTGTCTGAATATCGACGTTGAAGATACCGGTATCGGGATGCGGCCCGAAGAGCTTGAGCGGCTGTTCAAACCCTTCTCGCAGGGCAATGAGACCGTAAGCCGCCAGTTTGGCGGCACCGGACTCGGTTTGACGATCAGCAAACGACTGGCCAGCATGATGGGCGGCGACATCAGCGTGACCAGTCGCGAAGGCTGTGGCTCCACTTTTTCGGTCCGGCTCTGGCTCGGTCTGGGCAATGCCAGCGATTTGCTTGCCGTGACCGAGGAGGCGCAGAAGTCGGCGCAGGTGCGTTATGAGGGGGCGCGTGTGCTGGTGGTCGACGATCAGCCGTTCAACCGCGAAATTGCCGAAGGCTTGCTCGCCTCGGTTGGCATCGCAGTGCGCCTGGCGGGCAACGGCCAGGAGGCGCTCGACATCGTTTCGAGTGGCACGGAGACTTTCGATCTGGTTCTGATGGATATCCAGATGCCGATCATGGACGGCCTGGTCGCGGCCCTCGCGATCAGGAGCCTTGATGGATTTTCCGCTTTGCCCATTATTGCCATGACGGCGCAGACGATGGCGCACGAGCGGGAGCGAAGTGTCGCTGCGGGCATGAATGACCATATCGGCAAGCCTTTCGATGAGGCCGGTTTTTATCGGGTGCTGGCCAAGTGGATTTCATCGGGCAAACAACATTTGCAATCCGTTGCAGCGACTGCCCCGCCGTTGGCGAACGCCTTTCCCCTGCTGCATGGCGTTGATACCCGCGCCGGATTGGCCTTGTTGCAGGGCGATGCGGCGCGCTATCGGCATTGGCTTGGCGACTTTGCCGTCGAGGCGCCCGCTACGATGCAGCAGGTGCGGCACGCCCTGAACGCTGGCCTGTCAGAAGCCGCCAGCATGGCGGTGCATGCCCTGAGAGGGCGCACGGGCTTGCTCGGCATGAACGAACTGAACGCCAACGCGCTGGCCCTTGAAGTGGCGATCGACGCCGCTGAGCCGACGAGTGGCTTGTTGCTTGACCTGGAACAAGGCGTTGCCAGCATGTGCGCGGAAATCCAGTGCGGCCTTGGCCTGTAATCGGCGGCACAGCCGCAGGTAATTCTCAGCCCGGCCATCTCGATAGACCTGCCTGATCTTGGCGTAGGTGGGCTGCGCCTTCACATGATAGTCGCTATCAGATTCCTTGAAATCGGTGGCGTTGAGACCGGCGAGGTTGAGGATACTGACGGGCACAGCGACAACCTGCCGCGATCATCAAGCCGCAAGCGGTAGTTTGATGGGGCGGATCAGGCTTTCAGCAGGAATTCCAAATTTGTCATGCAGCTTCCAGATCATATTGAGCGTCAGTGGGCGCTTGCGGTTGAGAATTTCGTAAACGCGATTTAACCGGCCGATAGCGGGCACAAGGTCTTTTGGGGACAGCCCTGCCTGTTCCATGCGGAATTTGATGGCCTCCACTGGATCAGGAAGATCTATGGGGTAGTGCTTGGTCTCGTAGGCTTCCACAAGGGTAAGCAGCACCTCGAATCGGTCACCGTCAGGCGTACCGGGTGCTGGCTCGCTATCAAAATAGGCCGACACCTCGCGCAGCGCAATTTTGTAGTCGTCATCGGTGCGAATCGGGCGGATTTCCATGTTACAGCTCCATTTCAACGGTTTCGGCGTCGATTGCATCATAAGCAGCATGCGTGCCGATAAATTTCACGCAGACGGCCTGGTAACGGTAGGCGACAGCCACTATCAGGCGATAGCCGTTGCCTTTGATGTTGAAGACCACCCGGCGGTTCTTGAGGATGCTGGCGCTACGGTATTGCTCCTTAATCTCAGCAGGCTGACTCCACGCCGCCTTTTTAGCCTCATCTATCCATGCCTTCAGGTGTTGCTCGGCGCTTGGGTTTTCCTCCCAGAAGTGTCGCAGGTAACTGACGGCAACGATTCGCATGCGACAAGTATAGTCCCGCCATGGGATACAGAGCAATGGCGATTGATTTTAGATTTTGATGCTGCGGTGCGGTATGTCAATGCACGTTTGGTGCAGGCGCAGCTAACTCGCTTGTCTCAGTTTATGGGTGTTGAACGCCTAAATTATCAAGTGATCGGATTGCGCGGCCATCCGTTGTTCGATGCGGGCGATGGTGGGCAGCAGATCAAGACCGCTTTCCCGTTTGAGTATTTCGGCGCGGCTGCGCAACGCTTCGAGCGGCATATCGACCGGGTCGCCGGCGGTTGCAAAGGCGATGGTGTTGCCGCTATTGCATGACGGAAAAACCAGCGAGCGGCCGTCGAAAGCCTTGTCGATGCGGTTTGCGCTGGCCTGATGGCCGCCGCGGTTGTGCCCCAGCAGATTGACTGACAGCAGGCCTTTGTTGCTCAGTCGTGCGCGGCAGGCCTGGTAAAATGGCAGGGTGTCGAGTACGCCGGCTTTGGCATTCTTGTCGAATCCGTCCACCAGAATGTAGTCAAAGCACCTCCCGTCTGCCAGCATGTATTCAGCCCCGTCGCCGATGACGACGTTCAGCCGTGCCGGGTCATCGGGCAGCTTGAAGTGCAGGCGGGCGACGATCTCGACCTGCGGGTCGATTTCAAGCACTGTGATCTTCGTTTTCGGCAGGTTGTGGTAAATGAATTTGGCCAGAGATCCCGCGCCCAGGCCCACCAGCAGCGCCTCGCGCGGCCACGGTGCTTTGCGCAGCAATAGCCCGGCCATCATTTCCCGCGTGTAGTCGAGTTCCAGCGCGTTCGGCCGGCGGATGCGCATGGCGCCCTGCACCCACTCCGAACTGAAGTGGAGGAAACGGATGCCGGCTTCTTCGCTGACCAGAATGGTGTTTTTTGCCATGGAGTGTTTTTGCGGTGCGGTTTGGTACGGGGGGCGAATCTTAACGCGTCACGGGTTGCGGCGCGCGTTACGGTGTATCCTGTTGCAGTGCACAAGTTGTGTTTTTTCTGGTTATTGCCATGGATCTGACCCTGACTCCTTTCGCTTCGCTGACGCCCGACTCGATGCTCGGTGCGCTTGAGCGC
>CAJAHZ010000025.1 GCA_903939665.1 uncultured Pseudomonadota bacterium
CCGGCACACCGTCGATGCGCACGCGTTCGTTGTATTCGAGCAGGTGCGGCGAGGTATAACAGCCGACCCGATAGCCGGCAAAGGTGTAGATCGCTTCAAGATAGGCGCAGGTTGAGCCCTTGCCGTTGGTCCCGCCGACAATGATCAACGGGCAACACTGCGTTTGCTGCAAAGCCGCCTTGACGCGACCGACCCGCTCCAGACCCAGTTCGATGCCACCCTGCCCCTTGGGGTGCAGGCTTTCCAGATGCGCCAGCCAGCCGCTCAGCGTCGTCGGCTGCTCACCGTCTGACACGATCAGGCCGCTGCCGGAAGCTTCTGCAACATAGCCAACAACTGCGCAAGCTTGTCCTTCATTTCACGACGATCGACGATCATGTCGATGGCGCCTTTTTCAATCAGAAACTCGGAGCGCTGAAAGCCTTGTGGCAGCGTCTCGCGCACCGTCTGCTCGATAACACGCGGTCCGGCGAAGCCGATCAGCGCCCCCGGTTCGGCCATCACGACATCGCCGACAAAAGCGAAAGATGCCGAAACGCCGCCCATCGTGGGGTCGGTGAGGATCGAGATAAAGGGCAATTTGGCTTCCGAAAGCTTGGTCAGCACAGCAGTCGTCTTGGCCATTTGCATGAGCGAAAAAAGCCCCTCCTGCATGCGCGCGCCACCCGAAGCGGTCACGCAAACAAAGGGCATTCCCTGCTCAACCGCCGTCTGCACGCCACGCACAAAGCGCTCACCCAGCACCGAACCCATCGAGCCGCCCATGAAGTCGAATTCGAAAGCGGCGACCACCACCGGCAGCGTCTTGATCGCCCCCTGCATGACGACCAGCGAATCCGTCTCGCCCGTTGTCTCGGTGGCGTCCTGCAAACGCTCCGGATAGCGCCGGCTGTCCTTGAATTTGAGCGAATCGACCGGCAGCACTTCGGCGCCTATTTCAAAACGCCCCTCTGGATCGAGCAGCAGTTCAATCCGTGCGCGCGCATTGAGGCGGTTGTGGTGCCCGCACTTCGGACAGACATTCAGATTATTGTCGAGATCGGTCGCATAAAGCACCGCCTCGCACGACGGGCATTTGCTCCACAAACCTTCAGGCAACGTGGATTTTCGTGCAATACCGGATTCGTTGCGCTTGATCTTCGGCGGCAGGAGTTTGTTCAACCAGCTCATGGCATTCCTTAAGCAGCGTCTGCGGCTATGGTCGCTTTATCGATACCGCGCCGGATATCGGCGACCAGCGCAAGGACGTTTGCACAGACATTATCGGGAGTGGATTTTTCAATTTCTTCGATGATGCGGCTGCCGACGACAACGGCATCGGCGATGGCGGCAACAGCGCCCGCCGTCACCGCATCGCGGATACCGAAACCGACGCCAACCGGTACGCCGGTACGCGCCCGAATTTCCGGGATACGCGCGGCGACTGCCGCCACGTCGAGCGTCGCGGCGCCTGTCACACCCTTGATCGAAACGTAATAGACATAGCCGCTGGCCAGTGCGCCAACCTGCGAAATGCGTTCATCGGTCGAAGTCGGCGCGAGCAGGAAAATCGGATCGAGCGCATTGGCCCGCATGGCCTGAGCAAACTCAACGCTTTCTTCGGGCGGATAATCGACCACCAGCACGCCATCAACGCCTGCGTCATAAGCTGCGGCAGCAAATGCTTCAACGCCCATGGCCTCGATCGGGTTGGCATAACCCATCAGAACAACCGGCGTCTGATTGTCATCGGCGCGGAAGTTGGCGACCATGCCGAGCACCTTGCGCAGGCTGACGCCCTTCAGCAAGGCGCGCTCCGAAGCGCGCTGGATCGTCGGGCCATCGGCCATCGGGTCGGAGAAAGGAACGCCGAGTTCGATGATATCTGCGCCGGCCTCGACCAGCGTGTGCATCAGCGAAACCGTCAGCGCCGGATCGGGGTCACCAGCGGTGATGAACGGAATCAGCGCCTTGCGGCTTTGCGCCTGCAGGCGCTCGAAGGTAGCTTGAATTTTTGACATGATCAGAATGTAATCCCGGATTTTTCGGCGACGGTGTGCATATCTTTGTCACCGCGTCCGGAGAGGTTGACCAGGAGGATCTTGTCCTTTGGCAGAGTCGGCGCCAGTTTGGCGGCGTAAGCAACGGCATGGCTTGATTCGAGCGCCGGGATGATGCCTTCAAGGCGGCACAGGTTGTGAAAAGCCTGCAGCGCCTCGGCGTCGGTAATGCCGACGTACTCGGCGCGACCGGAGTCTTTCAGCCACGCATGCTCCGGCCCGACGCCGGGGTAATCCAGGCCGGCCGAGATCGAATGCGTCTCGATGATCTGGCCGTTTTCGTCCTGCAGCAGATAGGTCCGGTTGCCGTGCAGCACACCGGGGCGACCCGCCGTCAGCGAAGCCGCGTGACGACCCGACTCAATCCCTTCGCCGGTCGCTTCGACACCGATCAGGCGAACGCCTTCGACCGGAATGTAGGGATGAAAGATGCCCATCGCATTCGATCCGCCGCCCACGCAGGCAATCACCGCATCGGGCTGACGAGCGCATTGCTCCTGCATCTGGACAATCGCTTCCTTGCCGATCACCGTTTGAAAATCGCGCACCATCATCGGATACGGATGCGGGCCGGCCACCGTGCCGATGATATAGAAGGTGTTGGATACGTTGGTCACCCAGTCGCGCATCGCTTCGTTCAGCGCGTCCTTGAGGGTTTTTGAACCGCTCTCCACGGGCACCACGGTGGCGCCAAGCAGTTTCATCCGGTAGACATTGGCAGCTTGCCGCTTGATGTCCTCGGAGCCCATATAGACGACACATTCCATCCCGTAACGTGCGGCCACCGTGGCAGTCGCCACACCATGCTGACCGGCGCCGGTTTCGGCGATGACGCGCCGTTTGCCCATGCGACGGGCGAGCATGGCCTGACCAATGCAGTTATTCACTTTGTGTGCGCCGGTGTGATTCAAGTCCTCACGCTTCAGGTAAATCTGCGCGCCACCCAGCAACTCGGACCAACGCTTGGCGTGATAAACCGGGCTCGGACGACCTACGTAGTGCTTGAGGTCGTACTCGAACTCGGCAATGAACTGCGGATCGCGCTGCGCGACGGCGTAGGCTTCCTTGAGTTCCTCCAGCGCAGCGATCAGGGTTTCGGAGACGAAAACACCGCCGTACGGACCAAAGTGGCCGCGGGCGTCGGGCAAATCATAGAGAGGAGCAAGCATGAAATTTCCTTGAGGCAAATTCAACGGGACACGAACAGACGATAGCGAAAAATTTCGCCGACCTCAGGGCTGGTTGGCGAAATGGCATCGCCAGCAACGGCGGGTGCGACCCCCGGTTTTTTTGCGCATGTGACTCCTGCTCGGCTCGATCCGGTACTGCTTCAATCAACAAGCATCAATCCAGCGGCCCGCACGGCAGACACGAAGGCATTGATTTTCTCTGCATCCTTGATTCCCTTGGCCGCCTCGACACCCGACGAGACATCAACCGCCGCCGGTCGCACCTGACGCACCGCGTCGCCCACGTTGCCGGCATCCAGCCCGCCGGAGAGCACGATCGGCTTGCCCAGAGCGCCTGGCACCAGCGACCAGTCAAATACCTTGCCGCCACCACCAAAGCCGTCGACAAAGGCATCGAGCAAAATAGCCTGTGCCGAAGGGAAGGCAGCCGCGTATTGTACCAAATCCATTCCCGGCTTTACGCGCGCGGCTTTCATGTAAGGCCGGTCGAACTGCCGGCAGTAGTTTTCGTCTTCATCGCCGTGAAACTGCAGCACGTGAATCGGCACAGCCGCCAGCGTTGCGCGCACGACC
>CAJAHZ010000026.1 GCA_903939665.1 uncultured Pseudomonadota bacterium
ACCAGCGCGAAGCCGGCCATGGTCAGCGTTTCGGCCGCACAGAAAACAGCGACCAGCGCCAGCGGAGAACGCGCCGATGCCATCAAGCCGGCTCGTGGGTTAAACAACCAGCTTGCGCTGGGCGAAATAGGCGTAAAGGATTTCGAGACGCGACAGCGGATCCTGCAGCTCGAGCAATTTCTGCTTGGCAAGCGGTTGCACCGGCACCACTTCGCTCAGCCGGTAGCCGACCCAGGCGGCGTCGTCAAAGGCATGCGGTTCGGGCATTTTTTCGGCGCCCAGATCACCGACGATTTTCTGCAGCAGAGGCAACAACCCCTGCTGCGCTGCCGGCACTTCCTGGCGCATCGGCTCATCGAGCAACTCGACCTGTGCACGCAACAAGCCATCGGGCTGTGTCGTTTGAGAGAGTATCCGGAAACGCCGCCCGCCACGCACCGCCAGCATCAGGATGCCGAGTTGCGGCATGTCGCCGCTGTCGATATGCGCCAGCGTACCGACCTTGTGCGGCAGCGCCGCGGGGCCGACCTCCTTGCCTTTGGCGATCAGACAAACGCCGAAGGGCGCATCGTTCTTCATGCAGGCGGCAGCCATGTCGAGGTAGCGCTGTTCAAAGACCTTGACCGACAGCACGCCGCCGGGAAAAAGAACGGCGCTTAACGGAAAAAGCGGAATCTCAAAGCACTGCGGCCCGGGCAAAGCCGCCGGCGAACCCTTGCGCAGAAAACTCAGCCAGTTCAATCGGCGCGCTCCGGGTCGCCCCAGCGCTGCATCAACGCATGCGGGACACTGACCTGATCGAGGATACGGGCGACGACAAAATCGACCATGTCTTCGATGCGCTGCGGGTGATGATAGAAGCCGGGATTGGGCGGCAGGATGACCGCGCCGGCCCGCGACAGGCGCAGCATGTTTTCCAGATGGATCGCCGAGAACGGCGTTTCACGCGGCACCAGCACGAGTTTGCGCCCCTCCTTGAGCACCACATCGGCTGCGCGCTCGATCAGGTTGCTGGCCAAGCCCTGCGCGATCGCCGCCAGCGACCCCATGGTGCACGGGCAAACGACCATTGCATCCGGCGCATTCGAGCCGCTGGCGAGCGGCGCAAACCACTCTTCGCGGCCATAGACGTCGAGCTCTCCGCTCAGCGCGGCATAGCGCTCGCGAAAATGGATTTGCGCCTCTTTGGCGCGCGCCGGCAACTCCAGCCCCATTTCCTGCCTGGCGACGATCTGCGCCACCTGCGAATAGAGCAACTGCACGTGGCAGCCGGCTTCAAGCAGGCACTCAAGCAGGCGGATGCCATAAGGCATCCCGGAAGCGCCGGTAAAAGCGAGACAGATGGTTTTAGGCATTTCTCACCTCGGGTTCGGTACGCAGCGGGCTTAGCGGCAGTTCTGCAAGCAGGCGCGCAGCAATCAGGCCATTGATGATACCGAAGCAAAGCGCTGCCGCGGAAAAAAGTGGCACCAGATAGAACAGGCCGTTGTGCGGGATCAGCCACAGCCTGGCGAGCAACAATTGCCCGCCGATGTGGGCAAAAGCGGCCAGAATGCTCCAGCTGACCGGCCCGAACCAACGCCGCGGCAAACGGCTGGCGAAAGCCAGCACGGC
>CAJAHZ010000027.1 GCA_903939665.1 uncultured Pseudomonadota bacterium
CATGGGCATTG
This sequence comes from uncultured Pseudomonadota bacterium, assembly GCA_903939665.1. GTDB lineage: Bacteria > Pseudomonadota > Gammaproteobacteria > Burkholderiales > Rhodocyclaceae > CAJBIL01. The sequence continues at coordinate 12 of CAJAHZ010000027.1, forward strand.
TTGACTGGTTCAAGAACCGGTCGGATCAACTCGATCCGGATCGGGTATCCGACGAGATGATTCAATGGGCTGTCGAGAAAGCGATCACGCTGACCAACCCCCAACTCAAGTTGCTCCCAGGCTGCCGCAAACGCCTGGCGCCCGCGGTCGAGACCACGATCAAATTTCTGCGCGCGCAAATATCGACGCTACCAGCCGTCCATGCGCTCTCGCCGAAGACCTGGTCATCCGATCCGGTGCTGAGAGCTTTCTTTGTCGAGCCGTCGGACATTTCCACCGTACTCAGCCGCGCGGAAAATCTGCGCACCCTGTTCAGCCAAGCCCCGGAACTCGACGAGGCTTACGTGATCCTCGGCATGGATCTCAATGAACAACGCGGCTTCGGCATCGCGCTGCACGGTGACATGGTGCAGCGCGATGTGGCCCAGACGAGCGTGAGTTTTTCCGATCACCGTGCCCGCATCTGCGATCGCGACGAGTTGAGTTTGCGGCGTGTCGTGGGGATTGAGGTTTTCGAATATCTGGTTGCCCATGCCCTGGCGGAGATCGGCGAGGAGCGCGCCGAAAGACAGGAACTCAAGGCAAATCGTTCGCTGATCCGGGCGCGCCTGAGTTTGCTCCAGCAACATGGGCCCGGCCTGGGATCGATGTTCGGCGAGGGGCCGGCAGCGCAAAGCGAGCAGGCCCGACTGGATGCGGAACTGCTGGAGAACGAGCGGCAACTGGAAGCGATCGGGGGCAACGAGTCGGTGCTGGAATCGGAGCTCGAATGCCTGGCATCGGTACTCAACAACCCGCAACGCTATCTGCACTTCAAGCCACGGCGCTTGCGGCTCAGCACGATGAACGTTGTGCTTGATGAAGGCAGTGCCGACAAAGGGACCGACGTCGATTTTGCCGTCGTGGAATTGAATGGGCACCCGCCGATGCGTCGAGCTTTCGTCATCGGTCGCGTTGCACGAAGGGAACTGCCGCCACCGCCAAAGGTAAATTTTGATGATGCGGCACGCTACCTCTGAACGGTGGCAACACCCTCGCCACAAGGCGGCCCGGTATGTTTTTTGTCAAACGTCGTTTTTATGAATTAAGGAGATGAAATGAAGCAGAAAATAAGGTCCACGGGGCTGGCGATCGCGCTGTGCCTGACGCTATGGGCAACGCCGCCAATGGCAAGCGCTGACGAAGTTCCGATGATCACCGGCGACCACTGGGTCAAATCATCAGAGGAACTAAAAAAGGTCTATCTGATCGGCCTCGCCAATCTCGCCCAGGTCGAAGCCGCCTACCATGTGGCAAACCCGCCGCCCGATTCGCAAAGTCTGGTGCCGCGTTTTGGCAGGGGGTTGAAGGGCCAGACGCTCGACAGCGTCCGCGACGGGCTGAACAAGTGGTATGCAAACCACCCTGAGCGCCTGCAACAATCGATCATTGAAACCATCTGGTTTGAAATGGTCGTTCCCGGGCTTCAACAGAACAACTAGTGGAGATGGCCATGAAACACATGAAACGAATCACAACGATTTTCATCCTGCTCGCAGTGGCTGGCGCCATCGGCTGTACGTCAATGACGCCGCAGCAACAGGGAACCGTAAGCGGCGCTGCGATCGGTGCCGCAGCGGGTGCGGGCATTGCCGCCGTTGCGGGCGGCAGCGGCTGGACCGGCGCCGCTGTCGGCGCGGTCGCTGGCGGCGTTGTGGGCAACATCAAGGGCAGCCAGAAACATTAGGCCGAAGCGCCGCAATGGATAACCGGCACGCCAGTACCGTGCCGGATCGACTGCTGCACAATGCTGCCACTGATCATCGTGGCAGCCGCCAGCTCAAGCGACGGGGCCCTGACGCTGGTTATCCAACGCTTTCTCGGTAATCTCCCGATACAGGGTCGCCACCTTGCCTGCCAGATCCTGGTACTCGGGGTGCCGCGCCAGCAGCGACTTAATGCTCACCGAGTCGGCAAAGACCTCTTCCAAAAAAGAAAGGTCGAAATCATCAAGAATCTGCCCCTGATCAACTTTTTCCTTCAGGGCTAGAGCGCGGGGGAGTCGCTGCTTTTCCATGCGATCAATGAGGACCGCAAGTACGCCCTGTTCATCGGAAGTCGAAGTCATTTTCTGCTCCTTAGGGTTGAGTATTCGGCATCCTGACACGCGCAATGGCTAAGGCGTCGAGGCGATTACCCCGGACTAGTGGTCCATCCGGATCAGCAATCATCACGACCGGGTACGCTTCAGTTCCAGAGGTGGGGGGGCGATATCCCTACCCGCGCAGCGAGCAGAACAAGCTCGGCAAGCGACTGCGCATGCATTTTTTCCATGACGCGCGCGCGATGCACCTTGATGGTCTTCTCCACGGTGCCCAGCGCTGCGGCAGTCTGCTTGTTCAATTTACCCGAGACAACCCAGCGCAGAACCTCCGTTTCGCGCGGCGTCAGCGTTGCCAGCCGAGTCTGTATCTTGGCGATTTCAGCCCGTGCCGTCCGGGTGGCGAGGTCTTTTTCAAGAGCGTTCCGCAGCGCGTTGATCAACAACCCTTCATCGACCGGCTTGATCAGGAAATCAATCGCCCCGCCCTTCATCGCCTGCACGCTATCCGGCACATCGGCGCAGCCGCTGAGGAATACCATCGGTGGCGCTTCGCCCCTGGCCGTGAGCACCCGCTGCAACTCGAGCCCGCCGAACCCCGGCATGGCGAGATCGAGCAACAGGCAGCCGGGCAGCTTCGGATCGTAGCTTTCAAGGAATTCCAGCGCCGAAGCATAGGTCAGAACAGCCAATCCGCGCGCCTGCAGCAAACGTGCGATGGCCTGGCGTACCGACGCATCGTCGTCGACCATAAAGATGGTGGGGGGCCGGGCGCTCAAACCACCGCTCC